>NZ_VAJL01000001.1:4485000-4727915 GCF_006175945.1 Chryseobacterium mulctrae
CTGTACGATTGAAAAAATTTCTGAAGACCAATCTATTGATTTAGGAGTTTTACAATTAACAAATAAAGAAACGCCAAATACTGTTGTAAATATTATCAATCTTGATAATGCTGTAACCGATGATCAAAGTTTACGCCCCGGTGAAAAAGCGGTGATGATTGGCTATCCTTTAGGCGAAGATTTAGCGCAAACCATTTCAGGAATTAAAGTACAGCTGTATAATGGACAAATCAGTAAAGAATCTGATGGAACAAAAATCCAATATAGTGTTACTTCAACACACGGTGCAAGCGGAGCTCCAGTTTTTAATAATTGCGGACAATTAATTGCCGTTAATTTTAGTGGAGTTGAAAAAGTACAGGGTTATAATTTTGGAATTATCGCCAAGAAAATTTACTCTGTATATCCTGTTATAGCTGGTGAAGCAAGACCAAGTACAGAATAATCATGATATCAAAATATTAATTTGCTGTTATGAATAACAAAAAAATAGAAAAACAATTTTATTGAAAGTTCATGAAATTACTGCATATTTAAGCCACTTATTGCACCAGATTATTTACTATTTCCGTTGCTCCAGAGGAGCAACAACTGTGTAGCAAAAATATATAACACGAAGATTGCGCTCCGTAGGAGCGCAATCTTTATCGGATTGAAAAATTTGAATGAACAACATTATCATCAGATTTTCCGTAATTAATTTAAACCAATTTATGATAACAAAAACCAAAATATCAGATGAAAAAAATAAATAGTTTAATTGCAACTTTGCTTTTCAGTGTTGCATTTGCACAAATTCCAACATTGGAAGTTGAAAACCAAAAAAAGCATCCCGTCATTCTTCAGGAGGCTAAAATTGACACCAAGATCTTAGGAAATCTTGCGACGACAACGGCGACATACACATTTTATAATCCAAGCAACAGAATTCTTGAGGGGAAGCTCACTTTTCCGCTTCCGGAAGGTGTTTCAGTAAGTGGTTACGCTTTGGATATCAACGGCAAACTCAGAAATGCAGTTCCTGTCCCCAAAGAAAGAGCCAAAGAAGTTTTCGAAAGTATTGAAAGAATAAATGTTGATCCGGGAATTATTGAGAAAGTAGAAGGAAATAATTTCAGAACCAGGATTTATCCTATTCCACAAAAAGGTAGTCGAACAATTCAGATCACTTATCATCAGGAATTAAAGAATGTTGCTTCAGATTATCAATATTTTTTAAACTTTGCGAATGCAACGACAATTCCGAAATTTAATCTGAAAGTCTGGATCAGTGAAACAGCAAGTATTCCGAAGATTTTAGAAAATCCTGACGGAAGTTTTGCTTTTCAGAAACAGGGAAATCAATGGATTGCAGAAATTGCTAAATCTGATTTTACACCTAATGAAAGTTTAAAAGTTACGATTCCTAAAAACCAAAATTCATCGAATGTTGTTTTGCAGAAAGCTTCGGGAGACAAATTTTATTTTGCTATAAATGTAGGATTAGATTTTCCCGTAAAAGAAAAACAAAGATCTCAGAAAATTGCGATTATTTGGGATAATTCTTTCAGTGGAACCAAAAGAAACCGAGATAAAGAACTTGATTTTTTGAATGCTTATTTTGCAGATAATAAAAATGTTTCCGTTTCTTTTTCTTTGCTGAACAATACTTTTGAAAAAGCTGAAGAATTCAATATTTCTCAGGGAAACTGGAGCGAACTGAAAGTTAGAATTTTAAATTTAAAATATGATGGCGGAACAGATTTCGGAGCTTTAAAAGAAATCAATGGAATAGAAGAATATCTTTTGTTTTCGGATGGAATTTCCAATTTTGGAGATTTAACGATGAAGTTTAAAAAGCCTTTAAACAGTATTGCAAGCACACCAACTTCAGATTTTAATCTGCTTAAATTATTGGCAAATCAATCAGGTGGAAATTTTATTAATTTAAATGAATTAGATACACAATCAGCTTTAAAAACCTACAAAAAATTGCCGGTTCGTTTTTTAGGATTTAAAGAAAATCCCAATATGGAGGAATTGTTTCCAAATATAGGTTCTGTAATCAGCGAGCCTATCAATATTTTTGGAATTACATCTGGAAATGCGGGGAAATTAACCGCTGTTTTCTCAGTAGGAAATGAAAAATTTGAAACACCTGTAGATTTTTCAAATGCACAAGCGTTGGAAAACTGGCAGATTGCTCAATTTTGGGCTCAGAAAAAAATAAATGAATTAGAATTAAATTCAACTCAAAACCGTCAGGAAATTAAAAATATTAGCGAACAATTCGGAGTTGTAAGCAAAAACACAAGTTTGATTGTCTTAGATGACATCAACGATTATGTACGCTACAAAATTACGCCGCCACAGGAATTATTGGCTGACTATCAGAAAATTGTTTCTCAGAACAAAGGAAGAGTTTTAGAACAGAGAAAAAATCTTTTATCTAAAGCTTTTGATAAAACCAGAGAATTAAAAACGTGGTGGAATACAGAATTTAAGCCTGTAGAAAAAAAGGAATACCCAAGAATTTCTAATCAATCAACACCAGTTCCTCAAGCACAAAGAGATGTTCCGTTGAGTGAGGTAATTAATTCAGGAAGAGCAGATATGGCTATTGAAGTTTCAAGCTCAAATAAAATGGTAGAATCTGAAGCTAAGCCAAAAGGAAAAATCACTTTAGTCGATATAGAAAGCACAGAAGAATATATGAAAGACTTTCAGAATTTGCAGTCTGCAGAAGTGATTTATCAGAAATATTTAGAAAATCGCTCAAAGCATGAAAAACAGGTTTCTTATTATTTCGATATTTCTAAATTACTGTTCAAAAAAGGTGACAAAGCACTTTCACTAAAAGTTTTAAGCACATTAGCAGAGCTTGATCTTGAAAATGAAGAGTTGTACAAAACCATTTATTATCTGTTAAAACAAAGAGGTCATTACGATAAAGAACTTTGGATCACTCAGAAAATCCTTGAATGGCGACCTTTTGATGCGCAAAGCCACAGAGATTATGCATTAGCTTTGGTCGATAACAAAAAACCGCAGGAAGCTTTAAATATTTATAAATCTTTGCTGTATCAGGAATTTACAGATGAAATTTCAGTAAGAGATAACGGAATTGAAGAAATCTTGATTATGGAAATCAATAATATTTTAAAGCAAAATAAAAATGTTGACGGAAGTAAAATCGATGATCGCCTGAAAGCAGATTTGCCTGTAGATATTCGTGTCGTGATCAATTGGAATAAAGACAATACAGACATCGATCTTTGGGTAACCGATCCAAAAGGCGAAGATTGCTCTTATCAGCATAAATCTACTGCAATTGGCGGAAGAATAAGTAACGATTTTACACAAGGTTTCGGGCCAGAACAGTTTTTGCTGAAAAAAGCAGTGAAAGGAAAATATAAAATCAAGACCAATTTCTTTGGGGAAAGACAGAATATTCTTTCCGGGCCAACAACGGTGATGGCCGAAGTTTATCTGTATTATTCTGATGGAAGACAGGAAAGAAAGATTGCCGTTTTCCAAAGCCAGAAAGAAAATAAAAAAGAAAACGATAGCAAAATTCTGATTGGAGAATTTGAGTTTTAAGAAAAATCACATAAATTGCCGAAGGTTTGTACTTCGGCAATTTTATTTTTAGTCACGTTTTTTAGATAGATTAATTTGGGCAGCTTTTTCCGCCTTCCACTCCCGCTTTTTTGCCTTCACTTCGTTTCGGCAAAAAGAGCTCCGCTCAAGTCGGGCTATGTGAAATTCGCCGTTGAACAAACAAAATTAATTAGAACAAAAAGAAATTAATAAATGAAAATTATCGCTGTTATTCCTGCGCGTTATGAAGCCAGCCGTTTTCCCGCAAAACTGATGCAGATTTTGGGTGAAAAAACAGTCATTACAACAACCTATCAAAATGTTGTAGAAACCGGACTTTTCGATGAAGTTTTTGTAGCTACAGATTCTGAAATCATCTTTAATGAAATTCAAAATCATGGCGGAAAAGCTGTAATGACAGGACAACACGAAACAGGAAGCGACCGAATTGCAGAAGCAGTACAGAATATTGATTGCGATATTGTCATCAACGTTCAAGGTGACGAACCGTTTTTAAAATTAGAACCTTTAAAGCAGCTAATAGAAGTTTTTAAAGAAGACGAAAATCAGGAAATTTCTTTGGCTTCATTAAAAATAAAACTTCACGAAAAAGAAGAAATTGAAAACCCGAATAACGTAAAAGTAATTACCGATAACAATGGTTTTGCATTATATTTCAGCCGTTCTGTAATTCCTTTTCACAGGGAAATTTCTTATGATGTTGATTATTTTAAACACATCGGAGTTTATGCTTTCAGAAAACACGCTTTGCTTCAATTCTCAAAATTAGAAATGAAACCTTTGGAAATTTCAGAAAAAATTGAGTGCATCCGTTATCTGGAATATGGAATGAAAATTAAATTAATAGAAACCAATTTCATCGGAGTCGGAATCGATACACCGGAAGATTTAGAAAAAGCAAGAAAGTTACTATAAGAGCCAAGGTAAAAGTATAAAGGTAAAAGTTTTGTTTACTGAAACAATACATTACAAATTTGTGATATTTTGTTACACTGCTACATTGTTACATTAGACAAGAAAGGCTTATATTTGATTTTATAAATTGATTTAATGAAGAAATTACTCATCGTTTTCGTCCTGATTATTTCGCAATTATCTTTCGCTCAGACTGCTAAAGAAATTATAGATAAAAACATAGAATTATCGGGAGGATTAACCAATTGGAAACTTTTAAATTCAGTATTACTTCAGGGAAAAGTAATTTTAGGAATTAAGGACGAATATCCTATCAAAATATATCAGCAAAGACCTAATTTAACCAAAACGGTTATTACAATCGGTAATAAAGAAACTGCAATTGAAGGTTACGATGGTTCTAAAGGCTATGCGATGAACTATGCAACCAATAAAATTCAGGAGTATAAAGAATACGTTCCGGAAAGTTTTGATAATGATTTTATCGATTGGGAAAACAAAGGTTTTGAAGCAAAATATCTAGGTAAAGAAAAAGTAGGAGAAATCTATTGCCACAAAGTAGAACTGACGAAAAATGTGAACAAAAATTACTATTATTTTGATACAAAATCGTTCATGCTTTTAAAAGAAATAAAAAAAGATGAAACTTTAACGTATTCAGATTACAAAAAGGTAGGGAATTTGATGATGCCATTCAGATTAGAATCATCGAGCGCCAAAAAAGATGGCGATTATGTGATGCTTCTCAACAAAGTGGAAATCAACAAAGTATTTCCTGCAAACAGTTTTAAATTTTAAAATAAATATCTCAAAATGAAAAAGTTTTTTATAGTGCTTATTTCTTTTATAGCATTTTCTAATAGTTGCGCTCAGAAAAAAAGCGAAGTTTCTAAAGTAAAAACCAAACAGGCTATGTCACAAACAATATACCATTACAAAGTAGATGCTCTTGAAGAAGGCAAAACAATCAATTTTGCAGATTTCAAAGGAAAGAAAATCCTTGTTGTAAATACTGCTTCAGAATGCGGATTTACACCTCAATATGCAGATTTGGAAAAGCTTTCTAAAGAATACGGCGATAAATTGGTGGTGGTTGGTTTCCCTGCAAATAATTTTGGTGGACAAGAACCAGGAACAAATGTTGAAATCGGTGCATTTTGCCAGAAAAATTATGGAGTTACTTTTCCTTTAGCAGCTAAAGTTTCTGTGAAAGGAGAGGATACAGCTCCAATTTTTAAATTTCTTACCGAAAAACAATTGAACGGCGTAAAAGACACCGAAGTGAAATGGAACTTTACCAAGTTTTTAATCGACGAAAACGGCAAGCTTATCGATAGTTTTGTAAGCAAAGTAAAACCTACAGATGTAGAAATTACTAAATATTTGAAATAATTCTTAAATTATATTTTTAAAGCGGATTTTTTAATCCGCTTTTTTTATTTTTGAACATGAATAAAATTTTTACCATCTTACTTTTAATTGTATCAGTCAATTTTTTTTCACAAGGATATTTTTCTGGTAATATTAATTATTGTACTCCTCAAAATGAAAATTCTAAGAAAAAGTTTGATGCGGTTATAAAGGCTCTTCAGTTTCCCAATCTTTATGATAAAGCTACTCGTGCTATAGTTGATGTGACAGCAAAAGATCCTACATATTGTGATGCATTTTTTATGGTAGGATATTTATCCGACTTCAAGAAAAGCATAAGGAAGCTCTTGCATACTATTATGTTGCAGATAGTTTGGCTCAAAATAAATCATTAGAATTTAAACAAAATCTGGCAATTGAGTTTATGGTATTTGGAGCTGCCGATGAAGCCCGTAAAAAATATGAAGAAATGGCTAAATATTTCCCGACAAATCCGGAAGGGTTCTATGGAATTGGAAACACAGCTATTGTTTTGAGAGATTATGATGCAGGATTAAAGAATCTCAAAATTGCAGAAGATTTATATAAAAAAGAAGGTGGAGTAAAAAAAGATGTGAAATTCATGTATGGTATTTTGTATGCTCTAAAGGAAGATTATAAATCTGGTCTGCCATATTTAGAAGAAGTTTATTCACAATATAAAAAAGATGATGGATATTTAGCGCTTTATGCTCTTTCTATGCTTAAAAATGCAAAAGAAAATAATGATGCATCTTTAGAAAAGAAAGCAAGAAAATTTTATGATAAAATAAAGGATAGCAAAAATATTGATACAGAAATAAGCAATAAACTAAAAGCTAATTTTTAATTTAAAGATCATTCTAATTGCTGTAATATTTGATACGGTAATTCAAGATTAGATTTCAAAGTATCCATGGTGACCATGGTTCGAAAGTGGTTGATGTTTTTATTGCTGTAGAAAATGTTTCTCGTTAAAACTTCATAATCCTTCATGGAAGGAACTACGATGATTAAAATAAAATCTGAATCTCCGGTTACAAAATAGCATTGCTGTACTTCCGGAGTTGCTGTAAAAATAGCTTTGGCTTGATCAAGCAATTCAATTTTCTCGCTTTCCATAAAAACTTCTACAACCAAGGTGACACAATGATGAATCTTGTTGATATCAATCACAGAAACATCGGCTTTTATAATTCCAGATTCACGCATTCTCTTAATTCTACGCTGAACAGCTGCAGCAGAAAGCCCAATTTTTTCGCCAATATCTCTTTGTGGAGTTAGATTATCCTTTTGAAGAATTTTTAAAATTGCTGTGTCAAATTGATCGAGTGATTTCAAAATACAATAATTAGGGTTAAATATGAAACAAAATTGCAAAAAACTATCGGTATTTCATTAAAAAGCAATTGGTTTTTGATGCAATTTTGCAAAATAAATCAATTAACGATGAATGTTTTTAAAGGCTTTCTGTTGGCTGTACTTGCAGCATTACTTTGGGGAGTTTCCGGTACTTTCGGACAGTTTCTTTTTCAGCAAAGAGGAATCAATATTGAATGGCTGATTACTGTAAGAATGTTGATCTCTGGAATATGTTTACTTTTATTTGCCAAATTTTTCGAAAAATCTGACTTGCTTTCTATCTGGAAAAACAAAAAAGATGCTATTCAGCTTACTGTTTTCAGCATCACCGGAATGCTTGCTGTACAGTACACGTATTTTGCAGCAATTAAACATTCGAATGCAGCGACAGCGACAGTTTTGCAATATGCAGGTCCTGTTGTAATTGCTGTTTATTTGGCTTTTAAAAACAAAAAAATTCCGTTGATGATTGAGTTTCTAGCTATTATTTTAGCTGTTGTCGGAACCTTTTTATTAGTCACCCACGGAAACATAAATAGTTTAAATATTTCAGGAACAGCTCTGTTTTTTGGCTTAGCTTCGGCGATTGCTTTGGCAATTTATACTTTACAACCTGTAAAATTACTTTCAAAATATAAATCTTCTGTGGTCATCGGATGGGGGATGATGTGTGGTGGTTTTGTTTTCAGCTTTGTAAAATCTCCTTTTAGCGTTGAAGGAATCTGGGATTTTCAGACCTATTGGTACACAGCATTCATCGTAATTTTCGGAACTTTAATCGCATTTTACGCCTATCTTACTGCGGTGCAAATTATTGGCGGACAAAAAACAAGTCTTTTAGCTTCAATGGAACCTCTTTCTGCAACGGTTTTGGCGGTACTTTGGCTGAATGTTTCTTTTTCTACAATCGATTGGGTAGGGAGTCTGCTTATTATTTCGACCGTATTTTTATTAAGTAAAAAACCGAAAAAATTACATGAAATAAAAGAAACCGGGAACTAATGTTTCACCAGAATCTTTTCGGTTGCCTTCTTACTGAGAACTTCTGTTTTTCCTAAAATTTCTATAGTAATTGATTTGTCGAAATCTTCAATTTTAAGAATCTTGATTTTAGTATTTAATAGAAGTTTTCTTTCGGTAAGATAATTCAGAAAGGCATCATCAGATAGAGTAACAGAGGTAAAAATAACAGTTTCACCAATTTTACAGTTGCTTAACTGCTGTAAATCCTGAGCAATGATATTTCCGTCTTTATCGGGAATGGGTTCGCCATGAGGATCGAATTTCGGATAATCTAAAATCTCATCCATTTTATCAAAGAAAACCTGTGAATGTACATGTTCCAATTGTTCTGCAATCTCGTGTACATTTTCCCAGCCAAAATTCATTTTTTTAACCAGAAACATTTCGGTAAGACGGTGCTTTCTTACGACTAAAGCCGCTTCACGTCTGCCTTTTTCGGTAACTCTGAGAGGTTTGTAGGTTTCATAAATTACCCAATTTTTGTCGGCAAATTTCTTCATCATATTATTAACGCTGGGCATTTTTACGTTAAGAAATTTGCTCAGTTCGTTAATCGTCACTTTTCCTTCATGGTCGACTACATGAAACAAAGCTTTCAGATAGTTTTCTTCTGTTAATGTTGTTTTCAAAATGTTAGATGATTTTCATTACAAATCTAACAAAATATTTTTTAAATGTAGGTCTTGTTATTTTGAGATTTTTTAATTTTACACTATGAAATTTTCTTTTAAAAACGATTATTCCGAAGGGTGTCATCCTCAGATTTTAGAATCACTTCTTCGAAATAATCTCGATCAGCAAGCAGGATATGGTGAAGATGATTATTCTAAAAAAGCTAAAGATTTAATTAAAGCTAAAATTGAAAATCAGGACGCTGAAGTTTATTTTGTTTCCGGAGGAACTCAGGCAAATCTCATTGTAATTTCTTCAATTTTAAGACCTTATCAATGTGTGATTTCTGCTTCAACCGGACATATTTTAAATAATGAAACCGGAGCGATTGAAGCAACGGGACACAAAATTTTAAGTATAGAAAAAGAGGACGGAAAACTCTTCCCGGAAGACATTATTCCTGTTTTGGAAAGTCATCAGAATGTTCCGCATCAGGTAATGCCGAAGTTGGTTTATATTTCAAATTCTACTGAACTTGGGACAATTTATACAAAAAGAGAACTCGAAAACCTTTCTAAGTTTTGTAAGGAAAACAAATTGTATCTTTTTATGGACGGAGCTCGATTGGGTCACGCTTTAACTTCAAAAACGAACGATTTAGAACTAAAAAATATTGCTGAATTAACGGATGTTTTCTATCTAGGAGGTACCAAAAATGGCGCTTTATTAGGGGAAGTAATAATAATTACTGAAAATGATTTGCGTCAGGATTTCGCCTTTAATATCAAGCAAAAAGGAGCGTTGTTGGCAAAAGGAAGACTTTTGGGAATTCAGTTTTTGGAGCTGATGAAAGACGATTTGTATTTTGATTTAGCCAGAAACGCAAACCAACAAGCGATGAAGATTAAAAAGGCTTTGTCTGAAAGGGGAGTGCAGTTCCTTTCTGATACTTCTACCAACCAGATTTTTCCGATTTTAAGCAATAAAATCATTGAAGTCTTATCTGAAAAATTTGAATTTTATATCTGGAAAAAAATAGATGAGAATTTATCGGCAATTCGTTTAATAACTTCATGGAATACTAAAAATGAACCCGTTGAAGAATTTATTAAAACTTTTAATAGTGAATTATAATTAAAAAATGCAACTCAAAAGAGTTGCATTTTTATTTTGCTTAATCAGTTCATCATGGCTTTTATGCCTTCAATAACTTCGTTTTCAAAGTTTTTAATTTTCTGTTTTTTTGACCAAACGTAAAGGCCAATTGGCAACATAATAATTAAAAAAGGCATAGAATCGAGCTGCGTTGTTGTCGTAATTTTTCCGGTATCAGGATTTGTGTCGATTTTTACATTTCCTGTCAGCGTAAAACCACTTTTCCGAACCTGCAACGCACCCAAACTGGTTTGAATTTTATATTGCGGAAATTTTTTCCTTAATTCTTCAATAAATTCATTTTTCGTAAATGGTTTCACATTAAAATTTTGCATAAAGATTTGGTTTGATTATAATTTAATTTAAAGCTTTTGTGACGACTTTGCAATCAGCTGTTTCCAGTTTTTGTCCGTCTTTATAAGTTATTTTCTTTTCATCTGCATAACGCATTGTTCCGTTTTCATCTTTCTGATCTCCAATTCCTTCTGTTAAAAAATTACCTTTCTGAATGAAGTAAATATCTCTTTTACTGGTTGTTCCTTCAGAGGCAAACTCATACGTCAGTTTTAAAGTATCGCCAGATTTAAATCCGAATAATTCACCTTTTGAACTGTCTTTTTCACTGTTTTTATAAGCCATTTTTCCTGAAAGCGTACCCAAATTATCGTCAAGGCTTACAAAAACGCTGTCTTTTCCTGTAACTCCCAAATAACAGAAAGTTTTTGAGTCTAAAGTATCAACAACAGGTTCTGCAGGATTTTCAAGTGAATCTGTAGTAACAACAGGTTTTACAGTTTCATTTTTTTTATTACAGCTCATTGCCAAAACTGACAACGCACCGAGTACAATATATTTTTTCATAATTTCAAGAGTATGTTAAACTTTATTACTGCTAATTTAAACATAAAAGAATTCTGAAACTAATTGAAAATTTATGTTCAAATTCTAATCGCTGAGAATCGTTTAAAAAATATTTTCCGGATTGTATTTAAGTTTAATTGAAGTTTCAGGAAGTATTTTTATTATTTATTTTATTATCAAAGAATGAAAGATTAGCATTTTGATTTTGAGCATTGATTCTAAAAATATTCAGTTAAAAGAGTAATCAATAATTAAGCCTTTAATTTCAGTATTAATATTTGTAGTCAGATTATTAGATAATTATAAAAGTCCTATAATTTATATTATGTTAAATTGAATATTTTTCTGGCAACAGTAAAACCTCACTATCGCTTCATATAATTAATGAGACGCCGATTTTGAAAATATATTGATAATCACTACTCCGATAATAATTAAGGCTATTCCTAAAATTGCAGGAAGATCAAGAGTTTGCTTGTAAACAAAATATCCTACTAAAGAAATTAGAACAATTCCGACCGCTGACCAAATTGCATAAGCAATCCCAATTGGGATAACTTTGATCGCATGAGTCAATAAATAAAATGAAGCTGACATTGTCACGACAAAAATTATGGTCTGTAAAGGTTTTGTAAAACCTTCAGATGCCTTTAAAAATGATGTTGCAACAGATTCGAAAAGTATTGCAAATGCTAAAAATATATAGTTTTTCATAAGTAAATTTTTAATTAATGTTGCTTTAATAAATCATTTAAGCCATATTTATCAAAAAGTATTTTTCCGATTTCGAGTTTAGACCAGCCTTCTTTTAGCTTGTACGTAAATGTTAATTCATTATCTGTAAGAAAAGATTCCAGATTTAGCAACATAATATTTTTATTGTTCACTAAATAATTTTCTATCAAATTTAAATGAGTTGAAAAAACAAACATCGAGTTTTTATATTTAGATAAGCCATCTATTGTGTCAACTGTTATTTTTGCGGCATCATTAATATTGGTTCCATTAAATACTTCATCAAAAACAACGAAGCAATTTTTGGTCTTCAGTTCCAGGAGTACATTTTTAAGATTTACAATTTCCTGCATAAAGTGGCTGTATCCTTGTTTCAGATTATCATTTACATAAAAATGTAAAAATATGCTTTCATAAAACGGAATATTACAATTCTCAGCCGGAACTGCAACTCCTAAATGAGCCAACAAAACAATGATGCTGATTGACTTCATGGCAGTTGATTTACCAGACATATTGGCTCCTGTAAAGATAATTGTATTCTTCTCCTTTACTTCAATAGTATTTTTAACCGCATCTTTTAAGTCTAAATGATAAAAATGTTCAATCGTAAAATTAGCATCAGAATTAAATTGAGGAAATTTTAAATTGTGTTGTTTTATTCCTTTTGCAATGCTTGCATAAACATCAAACATGTAGAAGAAATTCCAGAATGATACAAAGTTTCCGTTTTTAACTTCAGCTTCTATTTTGGTTAAGATATTTTTTCTTTGTTTGAAATCTAAAATTTTATGGTGATATTCATTTATAGATAAAGAATCGATAAATTGAATGTTTTTTTCAATTTCATCAGAATAATCTTTACAAAGATTGGATTTCTGAAAGCTTTTTAACACAACGCCAAAACGATAAAATAACTCTATAAATAAAGAAATATTATTATTGATTTGGTTGAAAAACTCTCTGTACGTAATTTTTGTCAGCAGATTATAATTGTTGGAATTTACTTCTCCTAAGAACTTTTGAATAGAAGAAATAATATTTTCACTACACTTGTATTCGTTAATAAGCTGGAAGTTTTCTAAAAACATCTTTAGCTTTTGCTGCGTGTATAAAGTTTGGTTTTTATTAAAGTTTTTTTGACTAAAAAATGATACTAAATACTGTTTAGACTTTCTGGTTTGGGTAAAATTAAAATGCGATATTATTTCAGAAATATTCTCCATAATTCATTTGTGTTGATCAATTTAATCTGTTATTTTTAGAAATTTACCACTATTTTCCCAACCGTTCTCCCCTTTTCCAATTCTTCATGAGCATTCGACATTTCATCAAAATGATACGCCTTATAAATATGAGGTTGTATAAAGCCTTTTTCTAAGAGCTCGGCGAGTTTTTTCATATCATTTCCATCAGATTGAACCATCATTTTAAAGCCTTTTCCTTTTACAGAAGCCGCTTTTTCTTCTATATCATCATTCAAACCGCTAGGAATGCTAATGATTATTCCACCTTCTTTTAAAACTTTTACAGAATGATCAATATTTTCACCACCGATTGTATCTAGAATAAAATCAAACTTTTCTTCAGAATTTCCCCATTCATAATTTTTATAGTCGATATGCCGATCAGCTCCGAGACTCAAAATAAATTCTCTGTTTTTGTCGGATGAAGTTCCCGTTACAGAAGCTCCGAAATATTTTGCAATCTGAACGGCAAAATGGCCTACTCCACCTGAAGCTGCATGAATCAAAACATTTTGATCTTCTTTCAGTTCTGCTTTTTCAATTGCCTGTAAAGCGGTTAAAGCCGCTAAACTTGTTGCTGCAGCTTCTTCAAAACTGATGTTTTTTGGCTTTAAAGCAATATGATTTTCAGAAGCAACAACAAATTGAGCATAACCTTTTCCATGTCCCGGAAAATTAATCATTCCAAAAACTTCGTCATTCACTTTAAACATCGAAGAATTGGTTTCAACGACAATTCCGGAAATATCCCAACCTAAAATCAATGGATTTTCATCTTTTAATTTTTGAAAAGCTCCTTTGCCTGAACGAGTTTTTACATCTATTGGATTGATGCTTAAGGATTTTACTTCAACTAAAACTTTACATTGTTTAATAGTTGGTTTTTCTATTTCTGTAAGTTTTAAATTTTCTGTTCCGCCCGGATTTTCTAAAATAATCGCTTTCATATTTTAATTTTAGATTGGTTTAAATTTTATACTTCTGTAAATAATATTTGCTTAAATGCTTCTGAAGCAAGATGTACCTGAATCGACCAATCGTCTGCTGCGTCGCTTCCTGCATCGTCCGAAATATATTTCAAACATAGAAACGGTATGTTTTCCTGCATTGCAATCAGTGCCAAAGGATAAGCTTCCATATCGATAACGTTATATTCTGTGTTGATGTGATTCATCTCAAAACTGTCACCGCTTCCGCAGATTCCTTCTTTCAGGTTATCCATTTTAAGCCCATTTTCCAAAACAATAGGAATTCCAGATAACGGAGTTTCAAATTTTTTAAAACCTAAACCTTGGGCATCCATATCACGCTGAATGAATTGTGTACAACAGATAACCTCTCCTTTTTTGAAACCATTTCCGCCTGCCGAACCAAGATTAACAATCAATTTTGGTTTCTTTTCGTGAATTGCTTTTGTGAGTGCAATTGCTGCATTTACTTTTCCGATTCCGGTAATTAATTTTCGGGTGTGATCAAATACTTTTCCTGCTTCTGAATCTAATGCAAACACAAAAAGGGTTTCAGAAATCGGATAAGAAAGTTCTTTATTTAATTGAATCATGAAGTTATATTATGTTAAATTGAACAGCCATCTGCATGACAAGAAAGATTGTTTTGCGTATTATCTTTAAAAGGAACTACCGTTTCCTCATAAGTCTGAGTTAAAGCATTTTTCAAAACTTCAGCAGGTTGTGCGCCTGAAACCGCATATTTACCATTAAGAATAAAAAACGGAACTCCTGAAATCCCATTATTTCTGGCTTCCAAAATATCCTGATTGATTTCGTAATCGAATTCTTCAGACTGTAAAGATTTTTTAGCTTCTTCCACATCAATTCCTAAAGAAACCGCCAAAGAAACAAGCGTATCGATGTCGCCTACATTTTTCCCATCCAGAAAATGAGCTTTGAATAGCTCCTCCTCCATTTCATTAGATTTATTATGTTTTTTCGCTAAATGAAGAAGTTTATGAGCGGTAAAAGTATTGGTAATCAAAGCTTTTTCAAAATTGAAATCAATTCCTGAAGCCTTTCCCATTTGTATCACCTGATTGGTCATTTGTTTAGCCTGCTCTTCAGGAAAACCTTTCTTTTCTCTGAAATATTCTGCTGTTGTTTTTGTTTTCGATTGTTCTAAAGTTGGGTCAAGCTGAAAACTCTTCCACTCTACTTTTACTTCATCTTTGAAAGGTAAAGTTTCTAAAGCCTGTTCAAAATTTTTCTTTCCAATATAGCAAAACGGACACATCACATCCGACCAGATTTCTATTTTCATTTTATTTAAAATTTACGTAAAGATAAGGATTCGTTCAATGATTGTCGGTTTTTAAAAGGTGAAAAATGTATTAAGTACAATAGTTTTTTTCCATGAAATAATGTAAAATATTATATTTGGAAACTCTAAAAAATTCACAGAATAATGATTTCAAAAAAGATAATTTCGGCTTTTCTTATTTTTTCTTTAAGCGTAAAAGTTTTTTCTCAAACCGATAAAAATTGGCAAAATAAAATAGACAGTATCATACAAATTAAACAACCAGTCAATTTTAACGGTGTCGTTCTGATCAATAAAAACGGTAAAACGGTTTATTCTAAAGCTTTCGGATTTTCGAATATTGAGAATAAAACTCGGCTGAAAATGAATGATCAGTTTGAAATCATGTCTAATACTAAACAAATTACCTCTGTTTTAGTTTTGAAACAAGTCGAAAAAGGGAAAATTAATCTTCACGCTCCTATCAAAAAATATTTGCCAGAATTAAAGCAAACTTGGGCAGATTCTGTAACCGTTCATCAGCTTTTGAATCATACTCACGGAATTGTAGATGTAGAAAAACCTTTAGCTTTTAAACCGGGAACTGATTTTAAATATGGAAATCTTTCTAATATTCTTTTAGGAAAAATTGTTGAAAATATATCAGGGAAATCATACAGAGAATTGGCTTCAAAATTATTTAAGCAGCTGAAGATGAATGATACATTCTGCTATTCTAAAAACGGCAAACGAAATCTTGTTTTTGGCTACATCAATAAAGAAAACAAGTTCACGAAAGTAGAAAGCTCAATGATTAATGATGAAAATTTACCTGCGGATGGAGTTATTTCTACGGTAAACGATTTAGTAATTTGGAATAATCAACTTCATAAAGGCAAAATTTTAAGCCGGAAATCTTATCAATTAATGACCTCTGAATCTGCAAAATCACAACATGATGTTTTTGGAAAGGAGAAAGTGGGTTACGGTTACAATATCAGAATTGCTGAAACAAAAGGAATACAATATCTTGGTCACACAGGTTTAGGCGATGGTTTTTCATCGATGAATATTTACGTTCCCAAAGCAGATTTACACATTATTATTCTTGAAAATCAGATGAATAAAAATAGTAATTTGTTTTATTACACTGAAAAATCAATTAAAAATATTGTCTTTGAAAGTGAACTTGTAAAACCGTCTCTTATTCATTAATTATTGTATTTTTAAATTCAAATTAAAGCATATGAAGTTTTTTAAAGTATTCTTCATTCTTTCATTTTTTTGCTTTTCTTTTTATAAGGCGCAGGAACTTCCGAAAGTGAAATTGAATCAGTTTAGAAATAGTTATGCACAAGATTATAAGAACGATACCCTTTCTCTCAAAATTGAAAACCCATTATTCTGTCCTTTAAGAATTAGAATTTTTTCTGATTATTTAAAAAATAAAAATTTAATTGATGATACTTTAAAGGTTATGGCTAATGAAAATTCTTTTGCAGAAATCAAGATTTTCGTAAAGAATATTGATCTTGAAAAAATAAAATTTAATATTAATCAGGCATTTGGTGATGATCGTAAAATAATTAAACAAAATAATCTTGCACTACCCTTTTCTAAGGGTAAAACGTATCAAATTATGCAATCTAATAAAGGAAGCTTCAGTCATAATGATGATTATTCAAGATATGCTGTAGATTTTGATATGAAAACTGGAGATACCATCACAAGTGCAGATGATGGATTTGTTGTAGGTGTTATTAAAGATTATGAATATGGCGGAAACGATAGAAAATGGAGGGATTTTGCCAACTATATTACTATTTATCATCCTCAAAGTGGATTATTCACCCAATATGTACATCTAAAAAAAGACGGTAGCTTTGTGAAAGTTGGCGATGCTGTAAAAAGAAATCAACCCATTGGATTGAGCGGAGCTACAGGTTTTGCTTCCGGAGAGCATTTGCATTTTAATGTTTTAATTCCTGAAAAAGGAAAGACTTTAAAATCAGTTCCGTTCAGTTTTGAAAATGATCTTTCTTCACAAAGTTTAAAAAAGAATATGGAAATGACAAACAAATAATTAATTTCAATCTATGAAAATAACCAAACACATTATTATCAGAATTTTGGTAGTAGTTATTCCCCTACTTTTATTATATTTTTATTCTGAAATGGCTTTCGAAGCCAATCGACAACGAGAACACCGTACTGATGTAGGTTTGGGTATTGCATTTCTGCTTGTATTTGTTTTAATTATTCTGATGGTAAGTTTTATTACAAATTCTATTATTAGGATTTATAAGAAACAATATTCTATTGTTCTGATTAATGTCCCTTTTTTGCTTTTATTTTTAATTCCGGTCTTGTATATTTCTTGCCAGTTTTCTAGTGAAGCTTTTTACTGTCAATGTTTTAGTTAAAAATATCTTAGAAATCATAAATAATATTAAATTTTCCACAGCATTGAGAATTAAGTGTATTTTCGTTTTCATAAAATTGAATATATATGAAAAGACTTTTTACAATCTCAGGAATTTTTACACTCATTTTATTTTCTCAAAATACTTTTGCGCAAGAAGTACAATCTGAGCTTACAATGACATATAAAGGAGATAACATCAAAAAAAATACTCAAGAACGCACAGTTATTCTGAACGGAAATGTAATGCTGAAAACAAAAAACATTTCTTTGGTAAATGCTGATAAAGTAACGATAGACGAGAAAAACAATACGATTACCATTTATAATCCAAAAGATTTTAAAATATTGTATGCTAAAACGGTATCAAAAACAGGAGGAAGTAACAAAAATATAATCGTGTATAATACCAAAGAAGAAAGTATCATCTTTCAATGATCTTCACAAGTATGAAAATAAAATTATCGATTCTGTTAGTACTTATTACAGGCTTCTGTTTAGCACAATCTAATCAGTTCATTTATGAATACACTTTCAAAATGGATTCTCTGAATCGCGATAAATCAGAAATTGAAAATATGGTATTGCAGACTTCTCCCAAAGGTTCTAAATTTTACAGTCAGGTAAAACAGGTGTATGATTCTACAATGACTGCAGCATTTAAAGATGCACAGGCAACACAGAAGACGCATTTTGATTTTACCAATTTGAAACAGTCTAAAGTAAGTACAGAAGTGATAAAAACTTATCCCGATTATAAAAGAACATTAAAGAGAAGCATCAGCTCAAACCGGCTTTTAATTGTTTATGATAAAAAACTAAAATGGGAAATCGGCAAAAAAAAATCAAAAGTTCTGGGTTATGATGTTCAGTTGGCAACAACTGTTTTGCACGGCAGAAAATGGAATGTTTGGTTTGCACCCGAAATTCCGATTCAGGATGGACCACACGAGCTTTGTGGGCTTCCCGGTCTTATTGTAAAAGCTGAAGATTCTAAAGGTGACCATCAATTTACGCTTATCGCAACAAAAAAAGTGACTGCTGATTTTGATGATTTGCTTAGCAAAAAAAACAGAGAAATTGTCGTAGACGAAGAAAAATTCAAAAAATTATGGAATGATTATAAGAAAGATCCTGTGAAAGATATGCGACAAACTTCAGGTTCCTCAAGTATTTCAGCTCCTGTAACCGTTTCATCATCGATTACTTTCGATGGTAAAACATATTCACAAGATGATATGTTAAAGTTGATGGAAAAAGAAAGAAAAGATGCACTTAAAAAAACAAACAACTTTCTCGAACTCGATTTATACAGATAAAACACTCAATTTAAATATTATTTCAAACAAAACATAGGCAATTTAGTCTGTGTTTTTTGTTTTAATAATAGTTAGATTTAAAATTAATGGCTCTGAAATTCTTATTTGGTGTAAAAATAGATAGGTAACAGATAACACTTTATCTCAAATCTATAAACATCACAATATGAAATCACAAAACAGTTTAGAAAAAAGAAGCCTTCGTGGTAAAACTGTCGTCGTTACAGGAGGAACCAGCGGAGTCGGAAGAGCTTCTGTTGAAGCCTTTGCTTTTGAAGGTTGTAACATCGTTATCGCAGCAAGAGGTCAGGAAGCTTTAGACGAAACTTTAAAAATTTGTAAAGACTTAGGTGTAAATGCTATTGCAGTTTCTACCGATGTTTCGAAAGCTGAAGAAGTAGACCATCTTTTGAAAGCTGCAGTACAAGAATTCGGGCGAATTGATATCTGGGTAAACAATGCCGGAGTAATGGCAAGCGGAAAATTTGAAGAAATTCCGATGGAGCTTCACGAACAGGTCGTTAAAACCAATCTTTTCGGATATATGCATGGAGCGTATTCGGTTTTACCGCTTTTCAAAGAACAGAACGAAGGAATTTTGATTAATAATGTTTCGATTGGCGGATTTATGCCCGCTCCTTACAGCGCAGTTTATTCGGCAACAAAATTCGGGATCCGTGGAATGATGGAATGTCTGCATGGTGAAATTTCAGATTATCCCAATATTCATATTGCCAATCTGTATCCGCAAATTCAGAGATCTACGGGAAATATGCATTCGGCAAAGTTTTCAGGATTAGATTTTAAAATTCCGCCATTTGCTTCAGATCCTAGAGATACCGCAGATAAAATTGTACAGTTGGCAAAAGAGCCACAAAAGGATTTGTTTCCGGATTTTAAATCCAGAGCACTGGTCAATTTATATGAAATGTTTCCAAAAGTCATTATTAATACCGCTTCTGCAGGAATGCGATTAATGATGAAACTAAAAAATGCACCACCCGATTCCGGAAATGTACTTGAACCTTCTTCAGAACCTCATCAGATTTATGGTGAAACCATCCTTCCTGTTCCCGGAAAGAAAACCAAAATTGCTTTGGTTGCCGGATTAGTTTTGGGATTAGCTTTTATGCTACTGAAATCAAAAAAAGCAAATAATGATATTTACCTGGATGATTAATGATCAACTTCCGTCAGTTCGAGTAAAATTCTGAAAGAATTTGTATCGAGAACTATTTAAAGGCAAAAATAAAAACGAGAATCTGTAAAAGGTTCTCGTTTTTTATGATTCATATTTATTCCGAAAGCCGTCACTTCGAGTAGCTTTTGCAAAAAACGTATCGAGAAGTTTATGTTTTTAAATTCGGTTCTCGATACATTTTTCTCCGCTTTGCTACGAAAAAACTCGAACTGACGCTGGTCTATCTTTAGTAACCACCCCGTCAAAAATTCTTGGAATTTTCGCCACCCCTCCAAAAGAGGGGAATTTTTTTAAGATTGTTGGATATTATTTTCGGGTTTATTTAATGTAGAATTTTTTGCTGCTTTAACCAGTTCATTAAGATCTGCGTACAGCAATTTCCAATCTTGAATATCTTTCATAGCGGTGATGAGACTGAGGAAAGATTTTAAAATTTTCTCGAGGTCTCTGCGAATTGCTGATGCATTTTTCATTTGTCTGAGATGGGCATTCGCTCCTGCCTGTTCTGCAAATAGCAATTCAAAAGCTTCATGCTTAGACTTCATTTCATTGAAAGACGGAAGTAATGAAAGAGCATTAAGCTTTTGAATATTTTCTGAGGTTTCAAGTTCTTCAATGAGTTTTTTCATCTGTGCGGTTTGGGACGAATAACTCATTTTGTCAAGGTTGAGACTGTACGCTTTGAAAATCTCAAATAAATCTTCGGCAAGATGATAATTGGGCATGGTTGCCATTTTCCGGTATCCGTTCAGGAAGTTTTTTAAGTTTCTGAAAGCAATATCTCTGCTTCTGTCTGCACCCGCAACATCTGCACCTTTACCACTGAATGTTTCTTTGGTGTAAACAGCATCGTACTCTGCATAATTTGTTTTGAGCTCTGTAAGAAGCGGATGATTGGTAATGACTCCATAAGTACCGGAATCTGAAGTATTAATAATACGTTGGGTAAGTGTAGCCAAGTCTTTTGTACTCAGCCTTGTGAGTGAAATTTTCATAATCAAGTGTGTTTTTGTTAGAAATTATCTAAATATTTCAAGCATGAAGATAATCATTTTTTCATTTGAGTAAAACAATTGGTTTAAACTTTTTGTAATGTTACGGAGAGTTTATTTTGTTAGATTAAATATTCTGTACTTGTACAATAAGTTTAATCTATCGGTTTAGGGGTTTTGTAAAAGCACAAAATGTTTGATCTAATGATTTGAACTTTCTGTAGGTTGTGTTTTTGTGACTTCTGTCAAAAAAATTAAGGAGAGATTAGAAAATCAGTGTTTTTGAGAGTTTGAATTTGAAAAATCTTATTTTGAGGATTATGGAAAACCGTAAGGATTAAACTTATAAACAGTTTACCTTTACTTTATTAACCCAAAATTAGTTATTATGAGCACAAAAATTAAGGCAATTAAACCTGGCCCTAAACCTGATAAAGCAGATGGTACGCCAGACAAAAGACGACGCGTAACACCTGAAACAAAACCAAAGCATCCTGCTTTAAAACCTCATATCCATAAACCAGGAGATTCTAAATAAGTTTTATTTTAAAATATTTAATTTCATCTCAATTATTTATATTTTTGAAGTATAAAAACTAATAATGAGTAAAACATTTGGTAATATCAAAGGAACTTTTGAAGGAGATATTTTTGAAAGTAGAAGTGCTCTATCTATGGCAAATATTCATAGACCATTACAAGCTGGAATTAGTGGAACTGAAAAGGAAGGAGCTGACTCAATTGTACTTTCCGGAGGTTATGAAGATGATGAGGATAATGGAGATATTATTATATATACTGGACATGGCGGTAGAAGTAATGAATCCAAATTCCAAGTAGCCGATCAAACGTTAACGAAAGGAAATAAAGCTTTAGCAATTTCTTGTGAAAGAAAATTGCCCATAAGAGTGTCAAGGGGTGCTAGTAAAAATTCAAGTTTTGCCCCTAATAGTGGTTATCGATATGATGGATTATTTCTAATAACTGAATATTGGCGTGAAAAAGGAAGAAGTGGATTTAATGTTTGGAGATTCAGATTAGAAAAAATAATAAATGAAAAATATTCTCAAGAAGCAAGACCAATACAAATAATAAAAGAACCTGAATCAAACTATACTAATACGAGTAGAAAAGAATATGTGATTAATAAAATAATTAGAGAAACAAAAACAGCTCAATTTATAAAACAACTTTACAATGATACTTGTCAAATTTGTGGAACCCAGATCAAAAGTCCTGTTTCAACGTATTCTGAAGCTGCACATATAAAATCTTTAGGAAAGCCTCATAATGGTCCAGATACTAAAGAGAATATTATTTGTTTATGTCCAAATCATCATAAAATGTTTGATTTGGGCATTATTTCTATAGATGATAATTTTAATATTTTAGGATTAGAAAATGAAAAATTAACAATAAATCTTAAACATAAAATTGATTTAGATTTAATTAAATATCATAGAGAACATCATTATAAAAAATAGCATTCTAAATATCAAAAAAAAACCTGCTTTGAAGCAGGTTTTTCCATATATAAAATTAAAAATCTTAATGTCCAGATTTTGCATCAGCATCCTGCTTTACATGGCTTAAATATTTAGTACAATAAGCACCAAAAATTAAGATGGCAATATAACAGAACACAGGGATAATAAATGATTGCTGTACTCCGAAAATATCTGCCAAATAGCCTTGGAAAATAGGAACAATCGCACCTCCTAAAATAGCCATTACTACTAATGAAGAACCTTGGCTTGTGTATTTTCCTAATCCCGAAATAGCAAGTGTATAAATATTAGAGAACATAATCGAGTTGAAAATTCCGATTCCTAAAATGCTGTACATTGCCAATTCGCCGTGGTTTAACATTGCAGAGATTAATAACAAGACGTTGATTCCTGCAAAAATGGATAATGTTCTTGCCGGAGCAGATTTTCCTACAAAGAACGCTACAAAGTTTAAGGCAATAAATACTAAGAAGAAACTGATTTGTGAGAACGTAAGATCAACAATGCTGAAAATTACTAAGAACACTGCAGCTGCAGCTCCCAACATATATAATGCTTTCTTTCCTTGACTGATCGAATGATTTAACGAAATTGCACCTAAGAAACGCCCAATCATCGCACCTCCCCAATACAGAGAAAGATAGTTTTTACTTACCACTTCATTAAGGTTCATGATCTGTGGTTGTTCTAAAAAGCTGATGATAAAACTTCCTACTGCTACTTCCCCACCTACATAACAGAACATTGCAAAAACGCCGAATAAAAGATGCGGATATTGAAGTGCACCTAAACCTTTTTCAATTTCTTCTTCCGCAGTTTGGAAAGATGGCAACTTCACTCTTGAAATCAATAAAGCGACCAATAATAAAATTCCTGCAAAGATTAAATAAGGAATTCTTGTTGCCACTGCTGAGAAAGATCCGTCGGCTGCAGAAAAGAATTCAAAAATTAAATGTCCGCCTAAAACCGGAGCAATTGTTGTTCCAAAAGCATTGAAAGCCTGCGTCATATTCAGTCGGCTTGATGCAGAATCTTCCGAACCTAAAAGCGATACATAAGCGTTTGCCGTAATCTGAAGAACGGTAAATCCTAATCCTAGAACGAATAAAGCGCCTAAAAATAATCCGTAAGAAGAGAATGTTGCCGCCGGATAAAATAAAATACATCCGAAAGCCGCAAGGAAAATCCCGAAAAGAATTCCTTTTTTGTAACCTACTTTGTTGATGGGATCTCCGCTTGATGTGGAAACTAGAAAGTAAATTAGAGAACCTATAAAATAAGCTCCAAAGAAACAAAACTGCACCAACATCGATTCGAAGAATGTTAGTTTGAATAGTTGTTTCAGGTATGGAATAAGGATATCATTCATGCATGTGATGAATCCCCACATAAAAAATAAAAGCGTAATAGTAATCAAAGGAATCGTATAATTCCTTTTAGATTTTACTTCATTATTTATCATATACATTAAAATTAAGAGGCTAAGATAACCTCTTTTGTTGATAATATCTTAATTTGGGACAATAATTTTATCCTGAATTATCAATTTTAAAGGTCATTTTGAATAAAAATAGAGATTTAAATATTTGATTATAAGTAATTTATTAATAAAATAAAATTAAACATATCATTGCTTCATTATGAGTTTATGATAGAGAGAAAGTTTAAAAAAATCTAAAAAAAGTTTCGGAATTGTATTATTAGGGTTAATGTTAAATTTTTAATGTTAAATTTGTCGAACTAAGTATTCACAAACAGTTTATGGATTCACAACAACAATTTTTAAAGAAATCTGAGGAGGCAAAAGATCTTTTTCTTCCGCACCTTTCTGCAGACCCTGTAGTTTTTGGTTTTGATCAAAGTGAATTAAAGGTTCTTCTTCTTCAGATGACGTATCGTAAGCAATGGCTTTTACCGGGTGGTTATGTAAAAAAAGAAGAAGATATAGATGATGCAGCTAAACGAGTTTTAAAAGAAAGAGCAGGAATTTCTGATGTTTATTTGGAAGAGTTTGCTGTTTTTGGTAAAAATAAAAGAAGCGAATTTTATTTTGAAGATTTCGATGATTCTCTATGGCAGAAACAGCGTTTTGTTTCTATAGGATATTATGCTTTATACAATCCTGATAATGCAATTCTTGTCGTGGATGAGCTCAGCGAAAAATGTGAATGGATTTCTCTGAGCCAGCTAAACGAAATAGAATTGGCAATGGATCATCGCGAAATTATAGAAAAAGCTTTATTGACTTTGCGTGAAAGAATTACGTATAAGCCAATCGGGTATAATTTATTGCCTGAGAAATTTACCCTTTCAGAATTACAGAAATTATACGAAACCATTCTTGGGAAAGAGCTTAACCGCGGAAATTTTTATAGAAAAATAAAAAATCTCGAAATTCTGAAAAAATTAAATGAGCAGCGTCGTGGCGGTGCCCACAAATCTCCCGACCTCTACTCTTTTGACGAAGAAAATTATAAAAAAGCATTAGAAAACGGACTGAGCAATTGGTAATAAAAAATCCTGAGGAAATCAGGATTTTTCTTTTTGTACTTTTTTGAAAATATATTACCGCAAAAGGTTCAAAAGAAATGATTGAAAAAATAGAAATTCAATAGTTTACAAAAATCTAAAAAGCCTGTATAGCCAATCGTATTGCAAGCTTTTGAATAACGAAATCCTAGTACGATCTTTTGATTCTTTTGCGGTTGAAAAAAAATATATTTTTAGTTTTTAGTATTTTGAACCCTAATCCATCAACAATCAACTAAAAACCATCAACCACTTATAAGTCTAACTGTCTCTGAAATTCTTCAATATATTTTGCCAAATGAAGCCCATCTGCCAATCCATGATGTGCCTCAATGGAAACCGGAAGATACTTTTTACCTTCACGAATGCTGAATTTTCCAAATGCGATCTTTGGTATAGATTCTTTAGGATCAAAATTTGTCGGATGCAAAATGGTAGTAAATGAGTTCCACGGAATTGTCGTATGCCTAATGTGATTAATAGGTAAAACATCGTTGCTTATTCCTAAACCTGTAGAATTTTGTACAGATTTAATTTCTTCTTGAAGTCTTTTGTTAAAAGTTTCAAAGTCTTGAGAATAGTGAAAAAATGAAAATCCAAATGTTCCGTCTGCTCTTCCAATTGTGCCTCCTACATGTACCTCATCATACAAAATCACTTGTCCGTCAACAATTCTGAGTTTTAATTCATCCACAGTATTGATTGCCACCATTGATTTATAAAGATAAACAGCATAAAAAGAATGACCTTCTTTTTTGGCTTTATCATAAGCTTTCGTGCAGTCTACCTCCGTTGTAAATCCGAAATACGGGCTTTTCATTTTAGAAAAAAACTCAAAATGCTCTTTTCTGTTCCAACTTTCTACATCTATAACCTTCATTGATTTATTTTTTGCAAATTTCCGTAAGATTTATTAATTCTAAAGTGATTAAAAACAGAAATTTGATTTTTAGAGAAATTATTCTGCAAACTTCAATTTATACTGAGAAGGATTTATTTTCATCTGCTTTTTAAAGTAATTGGTGAGATGGCTTTCATCTGTAAACCCAAACTCGAAAGCGATCTGCTTCATGGTCATTTTACCCGACAGAATTCTTCTTTCTATTAATCTTAATTTATAATTTTTCACATAATCACGATAGCTTACTTCAAAATTTCTTTTAAAATAATTACTGAAATAACCTGGTGAAATGCTGAAATGCTTGGCTATAATATGCATTCTTATAAATTCAGGATTATAAATGTTTTTATGAATGTAGGTGATGAGGTCTTCCTTTTCAGGTGTTTTCCGGTCGATATTAAACTTCATGTTTTTCATTGAAACTTCACGGATTAAACCAAAAAGCGACATGATCTGGAAAAAGACAATCGGCGAATCTGAAACTTTATGATACCGGTGATACTCAAAAATATTTTCAACAGTTTTCTTTAAAATGCTTTTGCACGGCTCATCAAAATTTAATTTTTCTTCTTTAAATACAGGATTTCGCATAATATCAAAAGGTGAAGCCATGAAAATGTCGTCCGGAGAAAGGTTTTTGTGAAAATTAAAATAACTGTCGTTAAATTTTATAAAACAGAATTTGGTTGATTTTTTGATGTCAAAAAAATGCTCATCATCGGGTGAAATCAGATAAAGATCTCCGGATTTATAAGGAATCACCAGTTTGTTGATGTGATGATTTCCTGTTCCTTTTACAATAAAAATAAGCTCGTAATAGGTATGACTGTGATTGGGAAACGGATAAACCTCAGCTTCAAAGCAATCAAGCTCTAAAGGCTCAAACTGTTTTCTCTTCATGTAATAAAATTACAATATGTTGTAGAATTATTACAAGTGTTTTGCCATTTTTTTTGTCAAAATTTGTAATAGCCTATTCTATATCTCTTTTTTGAGATCGAATAAAAATTAAATTAATCTTTTTACCATTCATTAAATAAAAAATTATACAAAATGCAATACAGAAAATTAGGAAACAGCGATTTGGAAATTTCGGCAATTACTTTTGGAGCTTGGGCTGCAGGAGGCTGGATGTGGGGAAGCACTGACAGAAACGATGCGATTGAAGCCATCAAAGCTTCTTACGATGTTGGTGTAAGTTCTATTGATACAGCTCCCATTTATGGACAGGGAACGAGCGAAGAAATAGTAGGTGAAGCCATTAAAGGTATTTCACGTGATAAAGTACAGATCCTTACAAAATTCGGGATGCGTTGGGATTTGGCGAAAGGCGATTTTGCAATGCACAGCAAAAATAATGAAGGAAAAGACATTGATGTCTATAAATATGCAGGGAAAGACAGCATCATTTATGAGTGTGAGCAAAGTTTAAAAAGACTCGGTACAGATTACATCGATCTATATCAAATTCACTGGCCAGATTCTACCACACCGATTGACGAAACTTTTGAAGCCGTTTCAAGATTGATCGATCAGGGAAAGGTTCGTTTTGCCGGAGTGTGTAATTATAATGCTCAGCAAATGGCAGAAGCAGAAAAAAAGTTGAACTTAGTTTCCAACCAGATTCCGTTTAGTATGGTCAATCGTGGGATTGAGGAAGAAACAGTTCCTTTTTGTATAGAAAACAATAAATCTATTTTAGCATATAGTCCATTGGAAAGAGGTTTGTTGACTGGTAAAATTACAACTGATTATAAATTCCAGGAAGGCGATCACCGGGCAAAACTCCCTCATTTCCAGCCAGAATTTATTGAAAAAACAAATCAGCTTTTAGATAAAATAAAACCGATTGCAGAAAAGTATAATACAAGTTTGGGACAATTAGTTTTAAGATGGACGATAGAAAGACCTGGAATTACCATCGCTTTAGCGGGAGCCAGAAATGCGGAACAAGCAGTTCAAAATGCGAAAGCTATTGATATTAACCTTTCAAAAGAAGAAATTGAAACGATTGATCAATTGGTAAATACTTTTTAAAAATGGAAAAAAGAAATAATAAATATCATCTCCAGCTTAAAGAATTATCATTAAAAGATGGTTCTGCTGGAGATAAAAACTTAGATTTTGATTTTGAAAATCATGACGATCTTTTTAAAATATTTGAAGTTATAAAAGCCAAAAATATTTTTGAAGACGAAAATACTGCTCAGGAGTTTGCATTAGGTTTAAAGCTTTTCACAGAAGTGATGCTAAAAAACAAACAGCATCCTTTATTTGAAGATCTGCGACCTGCCATCATGGAATTTATGAAAAAACTGAAAAGTCAGTAATTAATGAAAGATTTTAAAACAGCATTTTTCTTTTTAAGACTTCCGATTGCTATTTCCTTATTGGGACACGGATTGGTAAGAATTCCGAAGCTTTATTCTTTTAGTGAATGGATGCTTACCACAATGGAAAAATCGATGATCCCAAAACTTGTAATTGTTCCGTTCAGCTATGTTTTACCTATTGCCGAAGCAATTCTCGGAATCTTGTTGTTGATTAATTTTAAAACAAAATATACTTTATATTCGGCTTTAGTGTTAATGAGTATTTTGATCTTTGGAAGTTGCTCCATCGAGAACTGGTCTGCCATTGAAGCACAGCTACTCCATTCATTTTATTTATTCGGATTGTTTTGGTTTTATGAAAAATTTAAAACAGAAGAAAGTAGCTTGTAAAAGTATTATTTTTGATTAAATATTTTTTTAATGTTTGATACGCTCCTTTCTCATATTCAGGATAAAGTTGATTTAACGGATCAGCAGAAAACTGAACTACAATCTTTTTTTTCAGTGAAAAAATTGAAGAAAAAACAATATTTGTTGCAGGAAAGATATGTAGAACTTGATCCGGAGAAAACTTATATTACAGTCTGCTCACACGGTTTAAGAAGCATAAAAGTTGAATCTATTTTAAAAGAAAAAGGTTTTAAGAAAGTTTATAACGGTGGTGCATGGAGCGATTTACAGAAAAATATTGAAAAGAAATAATTTGGTTAGGTTTTTGAATATTCAGAAACACACTAATCATCACGCTCTTGAAACTCATCACATTCACAAACAAAGGTATTTATTGTCCGCAGGGAAAATTTTATATTGATCCTTGGCGACCTGTTGATTTTGCGGTCATCACACACGGACACGCTGATCACGCTCGTTGGGGAATGAAAAAATACCTTTGCCATCATTTTACAAAACCCATTTTATACCAAAGAATTTCTCCGGATATTGAATGTCAGACATTGCAGTATGGTGAAGTCTTAGATATCAATGGCGTGAAACTTTCGCTTCATCCTGCAGGTCACATTATTGGTTCGGCGCAAATACGTTTGGAATACAAAGGTTATGTAAGTGTAATTTCCGGTGATTATAAAGTTCAGGATGATGGTTTGAGTACCCCTTTTGAAGAAGTAAAATGTAATGAGTTTGTTACAGAAAGTACGTTTGGACTCCCCATTTACAATTGGCTGGAAGTTCCCGATTTAAATAAAAGACTTCAAAATTGGGTTTTAAGGAATCAGGAGAATCAAAAAACATCCGTATTTATAGGTTATTCTTTAGGCAAAGCGCAAAGAATTATGAAAGCTGTGGAAGGAATGGCAAAAATCCACGTCCACTACTCGATTGGAAAGTTAAATAAAGCTTTTGAAGAAGTAGGAATCGTGCTTCCTGATTATGAAGTTCCTGATTTTAGAGAAAATATAAAACACGTTCAAGGTGACATTGTCATCGTTCCGCCGGCTTTATTAGACAGCAATGTCATTAAAAAAATTCCTGATGCAGCAACAGCAATTTGTTCAGGGTGGATGCAGGTTCGTGGTGCAAGGAGATGGCGAAGTGCCGATGCTGGATTTCCAATGAGTGACCACGCCGATTGGAAAGGGTTGTTGCAAGCTATAAAAGCTACTGAAGCAGAAATTGTTCACGTTACTCACGGACAAACCGAAGTTTTTTCAAAATATTTAAACGAAATAGGAATTAAATCTGATGTTGTAGAAACTTTGTATGGAGACGACGATGAAGAAGAAAAAGAGAAAACAATTATTGAAAATTGAAACTGAATTAGATAATTATTAAACTCAAAGATTTTTTATCTATTCTTTTGATTTTAAGGAGCAAAGAAAGAATCAACAAGTTGATTAAGCTAATGCATATGCTTTGCGCAGCAAATTTTATTTGCCTTTGCAATCTTAAAAAATATGAGATTTGTTATAAAATCTTTGCGATAAAAAAGGTTTTAAAACCGTCAAAATTTATTATAAATAATAAGAAATGAAAAATTTCGCAGAACTCATCAACGCTCTCGAAAGCACGAATAAAACCAATGCAAAAATCGATGCCATCATCGATTATCTCGAACGTGCACCGGATGATGACAAATTGTGGTTTATTGCTTTGTTTACAGGCAAAAGACCCAAGCGAAATGTTAATACGAATTATATGAAAGAATGGGCATTGGAAATTACCCAATTGCCGTTTTGGCTTTTTCAGGAAAGTTATTCTTCGGTTGGAGATTTAGGCGAAACATTATCGTTAATTCTTCCGCCACCAACTGAACAAATTGAGAAATCTTTATCTGAATGGATGCAGGAAATTATTAGTTTAAAGAATAAAACCGAAGCTGAAAAAAAAGAATTCGTTCTCAATTCCTGGAATGGTTTGGATTATACAGAACGTTTGATCTTCAATAAATTATTAGGCGGAAGTTTTAGAATTGGTGTTTCTTCAAAAACATTGATTAATTCTCTTACAAAATTTTCCGGGCAGGAAGCAAGTACTCTAATGCACAGTTTAATGGGGAAATGGCAACCTGACGAAGTTTCATTTAAAGAATTGATTTCTGCTGAAAATATCAATCCTGATAATTCAAAGCCTTACCCTTTCTGTCTCGCTTATCCTTTAGAAAAAGATTTGGAAGATTTAGGGAAGCCCGAAGATTGGCTCATCGAATATAAATGGGACGGAATTCGTGGACAAATCATCAAAAGAAATGATGAAGTCTTTATTTGGTCTCGTGGTGAAGAATTGGTTACAGAGCAGTTTCCTGAAATTGCGGAGACCGTAAAAGCGATGAAAGGTAATTTTGTGATAGATGGAGAAATACTTGCGGTAAAGGAAGGTAACGTTTTAAATTTTAATGAATTACAGAAACGTTTGAACCGTAAAACTTTAACCAAAAAAATGCTCGCTGAAATTCCAATTGAAGTTTTTGCGTATGATATTTTAGAACTCGAAGGAACTGATTTGCGCGAAAAACCAATGTCAGCTAGAAGAGCAATGCTGGAAGAGTTATTATTAAATGAAGCTCCTGAAAACATCAAAATTTCTCGGGCAATCGATTTTGATGATTGGAACAAATTAGATTTAATCAGAGAAAACTCTAGAGAAATAAACAGTGAAGGTTTGATGCTGAAACAGAAAAATTCACAATATCATTCAGGACGAAAAAAAGGCGATTGGTGGAAATGGAAGATCAATCCGATGACGATTGATGCAGTTCTCATTTATGCTCAAAAAGGAAGCGGAAGACGAAGTGCTTATTACACCGATTACAGTTTTGCCGTAAAAAGTGGTGATAAATTGGTCACGATTGCAAAAGCCTATTCGGGATTGACCGATAAAGAAATTATGGAAGTCAGCAAGTTTGTAAACAAAAATGCGATTGAAAAATTTGGTCCGGTTCGTACCGTAAAAGCCGAATTAGTTTTTGAGATTGCTTTTGAAGGAATTGGGTTCAGCAATCGCCATAAAAGTGGTGTTGCATTACGTTTCCCAAGGATTCTAAGATGGCGAAAAGATAAAACCGTTGACGAAATTGATGATATTGAAGAGATTAAAAAGCTGATACAATAAATTTCGTCAAAGCTCCAGAGGAGCTTTATCTGTGTAGAAGAAAAAACATAAACATTGGAGAACTCCGTAGGAGTTCTATCTTATAACTAAATTTTAAAGAGATAGCGCTCCTACGGAGCGCCGCTAATAACGTTAATTAAATTACTACACAGATAAAACTGCTCTGCAGTTTTTCTTCTAAATCAGTAGATTTAATATTATTTAATTTATAAAAACAATTTGAGCAACTACGAAAATACAGAAGGATTCAAGATCATTCAAAACTGGATGATGGAAAAATCGATTTCGCCATTCAAATTTCAAATTGATACTTGGAAAAAATTCGGAAATGGTTACAGCGGAATGGTCGTTGCTCCAACAGGTTTTGGGAAAACCTATTCTGTTTTTTTAGCTTTAATTTCTGATTTCTTAAATCATCCTGAAAAATATAAGAAAGGATTAAAAATGATTTGGATCACACCGCTTCGATCCCTTTCAAAAGATATTGCGAAAGCAATGCAGGAAGCCATTGACGAAATTGGTTTAGATTGGTTGGTTGGGGTAAGAAACGGAGACACAGATCCCAAAGTGAGACAACAACAGGTCAAAAATATGCCGGAAATTTTAGTGGCAACACCTGAAAGTTTACATTTGCTTCTTGGGCAAAAAAATCATCAGAGATTCTTCCAAAATCTGCAAAGTATTGTCATTGACGAATGGCACGAATTATTAGGTTCCAAACGCGGAGTGATTGTTGAATTAGGGATTTCTCAATTAAGAAAATACGTTCCGAAATTAAAAATCTGGGGGATTACAGCGACAATTGGAAACCTTGATGAAGCGATGGAAGTTTTGATTCCTTACGATATAAAGAAGACAAAGATCACCGCTAAACAACATAAAAAGATTGATATTATTTCAGTTTTTCCTGATGAAGTAGAAATTTTGCCTTGGGCAGGACATCTTGGTCATAAATTGGCAGATAAAGTGGTTCCGATTATTTTAGAATCTAAATCAACCATTGTTTTTACCAATACAAGGAGTCAGAGTGAAATGTGGTATCAATTATTATTGGATGCTTATCCTGATTTTGCCGGACAAATCGCCATTCATCATAGTTCGATCGATGCACATTTACGAATCTGGATTGAAGAAAATCTGAGTAACGGAAAATTAAAAGCCGTAGTTTCCACCTCATCTTTAGATTTAGGAATTGATTTTAAGCCAGTTGATACCGTGATACAAATTGGTTCTGCAAAAGGTGTTGCAAGGTTTCTGCAACGTGCTGGACGAAGCGGTCATTCCCCTTTTGAAACCTCAAAAATTTATTGTGTTCCTACCCATTCTTTAGAGTTAATCGAAGTTTCTGCTTTGAAAGAAGCCGTTAAACAAAATGTTATTGAGCCTCGTGAACCGCAGGTTTTATGTTTTGATGTTTTGGTTCAGTTTCTAATGACTTTAGCAATTGGTGACGGGTTTTATCCTGAAGAAACATACGAAAGAATTAAACAGGTTTATACTTTTCAGGAAATCAGAGACGAAGAATGGAAAGAAATTATCGATTTTCTCACGATTGGCGGAAGTGCGCTGAAAAACTACGAAGAATACCATAAAGTTGTGGTAATGGAAGATGGTTTGCATAAAGTCATTTCGAGAAAAATTGCGATGCTTCACAGAATGAATATGGGTGCAATTGTAAGTGATGCCATGCTGAAAGTGAAATTTATCTCCGGCGGATATATCGGAATGGTCGAAGAATATTTTATTTCGAGGCTGAAAAAAGAAGAAAAATTTATTTTGGCTGGAAGAGTTCTGGAAGTGGCGATGGTAAAAGATATGACTGTTTTTGTACGCGCTTCCAAAGGAAAAGCAATGGCTCCAAGTTATCTTGGCGGAAGATTGCCTTTAAGTTCAAATTTAGGACGATTTTTAAGAGAAAAATTATCCGGTGCATTAAATCCAAAAGCATCGGAAAAAGAACTGAAATTTTTACATCCCTTATTAATCAATCAGGAAGAACGTTCGCACATTCCAAAAGAAGATGAATTTTTGATTGAACTAATTAAAAATAGAGAAGGTTATCATTTATTTATGTATCCTTTTGAAGGTCGTTTGGTTCACGAAGTGATGGCAGCTTTAATTGCTTACCGAATTTCAAAATTAGCTCCGATTTCCTTTTCTATAGCGATGAATGATTATGGTTTTGAATTATTCAGCGACAAAGAAATCCCTTTAAACGAAGATAATCTTGAGAAAATTTTAACCCGGGAAAATCTGATGGTTGATGTGATTTCCAGCATTAATTCGGCAGAAATGGCGAGAAGGAAATTCAGAGATATTGCGGTAATTTCCGGAATGGTTGTTCAGAATTTTCCGGGACAGCAACGGTCGAATAAAGCTTTACAAAGTTCGGCAGGATTAATTTTTAAAGTATTGGAAGATTATGATCCGAATCATTTTCTTGTGAGACAGGCATATACTGAAGTTTTTAATATGCAATTGCAGGAACAGCGATTGGTAGAAGCTTTTAAACGAATCGAAAAATCTAAGCTTATTTTAAAATATTCAAATAAATTTACACCTTTGAGTTTTCCAATAAAAGTTGACAGTTTAAGACAGACTTTAACGAGTGAAAATCTGGATGCGAGAATTCAGAAACTGATCAAACAATCGGGAAGAAATATAAAGTGAATTGTCAATAAGTCAATTATGAATTTATTTAATATGGTTTATCATTGACTCAGTCAAATCTAAAGATTTCTGGTTAAGGAAGAATCTAAACTATGCAAAGGATAGATTCTTCACTACACTTTCGCTTCGTTCAGAATGACAAACATAAAGATTAAAATGAAGATAACGACAAAAAATATAACTATTCAAAACGAAATTTTCACTTTAACGAATCAGCGAGCGCTGTTTTGGGAAAAAGAAAAAGCATTGATTTTTTCGGATCTTCATATTGGTAAAACGGCACATTTCCGTAAAAACGGAATTGCTTTGGCTAACCAGATTATGAAAAATGATTTGGAAAGATTGTCAATTTTAATTGAATATTTTCAACCCGAAAAATTTATTATTGTCGGCGATTTGCTTCATGCCGGAGATAATTCTGATGTTGATCAATTTTGTGAATGGAAAAATCAATATCCAAACATTAAATTCTGTTTGGTAGAAGGTAATCATGACAGGATTTCAAAAACTTTAGAAAAGAAGCTTTGCCTGGATTTTAAAAATAGTTCATTAGAAATCAATGATATTTTATTTGTTCACGATTTCGATAAATCAAATTCACAATTTCAGATTACGGGACATATTCATCCCGGTTTTGTCATCAATTCTATGATTAAAAAAATAAAGCTACCATGTTTTGTAGTAACGGAAAATCAATTCTTGCTTCCTGCGTTCAGCGAATTTACTGGTTTAGATACAAAAAATCTTCCTAAAAAAGGAAGATTCTATGTTTTTACAGATGCAGAAATCTATGAGATATAATTTTTACAATTGATCAAACCATTTATAAATATCGGTATCTGAAGATATTTTAAGCTTTTTTCTTAATCTGTTTTTCCTATTCTGAATGGCTTTTGGAGTTACAAATGTATAAGTGGCAATCTCTTTTGTACTCAATCTCAACTTGAGATAAATACAAAAAATAATTTCAGAATTTTGCAGGCTTGCATTAATGGCTGCAAGATTTTCAAAAAAAACGGGATATGCAGATTTAAATTTGCTTAAAAGGCGCGGTGAATTTTGTTTGGCAAGTCTGATGATTTCTTCATCAAGCAAAATTTTTGCGTTGTATTGTTCTGCGTTAAAGTCTTGTGTATTTTCTCTATTTCTATTCATTATTTTGCAGAATTTTTCTCTATCATTATCAAAGTTGTCGTGAAAGCTTTGATCTGATTAACGTTCTTATTACTAGTTTTTTTCAATTCGTTCTTATAGGTTTAAGCTCTTGATTATTTTAACCAAAATGATTTCTAAATGATTATTAATTTTTCAGAAATCTTTTATCTTTTAAAATTTTAGATTCAAATGTATCAGAATTTTCATATTTCTTTTTATGATTCTAATCAACAAATAACGATTTATGGTTTCGGTTTATTGGTTTAATTAAGCAAGACTATTGTTTGCATGATTAAATTAATCAAAATTCTGACCTATAACAGTCAATGTGGTATCTGTGTGGTACGAAAATAATTCACTTTTGTATAAAATTACTCTTTCTTTACATGTCTAAAAATCCTAACACCCCTATGTTTCTGAACATATTGATGAATTTTCAGATACAATTAATCCCAATAATATGATAAATGAAGATAAATTATTTTCTTTTGGAGCAGATTTAAAAACTTACAATCCTGATGATCTTTTATTTTCTGAAGGTGAAGTTCCAGGCTACTTTTTCCTGATTTCCAAAGGAAAAGTGAAATTAAATAATTTTAATGAAGGAGGTAAAGAATTTATTCAAGGAATACTCTCACAAGGTCACAGCGTAGGTCTTTCTTCACTTTTTACAGAAAAAAACTACCCGGTAAATGCTGTTGTTGTAGAAGAATCTGAAGTGATAAGACTTCCTAAAGCGCAATATCTACAGTTTTTGCAACAACATCCCGAAGATTATTTCAAAAATATACAATTCCTTTCTGAGCATATGCATTACAAGTTTTTGATGATGCAGAGTATGGCTTTTCAAAAACCTGCCCAAAAATTGTTAACCTTGATGAATTATCTTAAAGATCATCATCATGACCAGTCGCAATATGCTCTTCAGATTCTTTTAACCAGACAGCAGCTCGCTTCTCTTACCGGATTAAGCGTAGAAACTGTAATCAGGGTAATAAAAAACATGGAGAAAGAAGAAATTTTAAAAATCAAAAACAGAAAAATCTTTTATTAATCTCTAAAATATTATTCTTTACCTGAGCTTTGTTATTTTAAAATTAAAAGTTTATTAATCTCACTTTTAAAGCATCCCAAAATAAATTCTGTATAATATTGTTGTGCTCCTAAAGCCTGTGTTTTAGGATGAAGTTCCAGTTTTTTAGATAAAATAATTTCACCTTTGTAGGCAAAAGAATAATATGAAAATATTTTGTAAGTTGAGCTTCTCATTGGGTTGGCGTAACCTGTAACTGCAATAGACCAATCGGTATCGAATAGTTTTGCTACACTGAGAGCCATTGTTTTTGCAATTTCCTCAGAAACACAGTCGCATGAGTTTCCTTCATCATAATCTACATTTAGAAGTTTAACTTTTTGATCTAAAGTATAAGCGGTTATTCCACCTTTATAAAACATTGATGCATTAGGCATTTGTGAAAAAGCGAGCTGAAAAAGCCCGGAAGTTACACTTTCAGCAATAGAAATCGTTTCATTGGTCGCAATTAATGATTCGCTGATATAATTGAGTAAGTTTTGTTGAAATTCCATAAGATTTGATTTAATGAAGTTGTAAAATATTCACGTGTTTTTCAAAGTAATGGAGATCATCAGTTTTTTAAGTATAGCATAAAAAGCTTAATGAATATGCCAATTCTAAAGCGTTCTAAAGATTACCTCTTCCTCCACAAAAGAGGTAATCATGAAAGTAAATTATGAATAAAAAACTGACGTTACAGTTTAAATCCAGGATTTAAAAACTGTAATTTCTAAACCATATTGGGTGAAATATAATGTTACTGTTTTCATATTATAATTAATTTAGGTGGTTGGTGTTGTGATTGTGGTTCTATGATAAAATATGTCAAATATACTTCGCTAAGGATTTATTAACTTATGATTTGAGTCATGTAACCTCTTTAATAATATATTTTGCGGTCTTCAATTTTCAGCAGATTTTCCTTTTCCATTTTTTTGATGGTTCTGATGATGGTTTCTACACGTAAACCGGTAAGATCAGCAATTTGCTGCCTTGTAAGCTGTATATTAAACGAATGTTGATCTTCACAATCGGTATAGCTTCTCAGATAATTGAATAGACCAAGAATTCTTTCCGAAGGCTTTTGTGAAACCATATCGTGAATCATTTTCATTTTGAAATAAAGGCGATGCGATAAACATGCATTTATTTCCAAAGAAATATGAGGATGCTCTTTTACCAGATTTATAAAATTTTTTCTTGGTAACATGATGATCGTTGTAGGCTTTAGAGCGTAAGAATTCACAGTATATTTTTTTTCTATAAATAAATGTGCATCTCCAAAGCTTTGCCCTTTTCCTAAAATATTATGGATGAATTCTTTCCCTTCATCATTAAAATTATTAACCTTTACGGCACCTTCTATAATCTGATAATAAAAATTCGGCGAATCGCCTTCTCTGAAAATAAGTTCTTTTTCTTTGTAAATTTTAGTTTCAGCACTGTAAGATTTCAGCAATTGCTCGTCAATCTTCATGCAACTTATTGTTTTCATGGTATAAAAATTTTTATCATTTAATACAGTATAGTGAGGTTAATTGTGAGTTTTACCGTCGAATTTTTTCAACACATATTTTGTGCCAGAATTTATTTAAAATGGAGCTTCTTAGAAAGATTTTTATTTATTTCAAAACACATTTTCGGATTTTTCTGCATTAAACTGATAAATAAACTTTTTTTTAAACTCAAAACTTCACAAGAATTGATGGCTACTGCATTCATAGGATATTGATGATCTATAAAAAGAAAAGACTCACCAAGACACTCTCCTGCTTCCAAACGATTTTGAATATTTTCTTTACCAGATTCATCATATTTATTCATTTTTACACTTCCGGAAACAATCTGGAAATAATATTGAGCAGACTCGCCTTCTGTAAAAATATTTTCTGTAGGCAGATAGTTTTTACTGATAGCTCCTGCAGATTCCAGGATTTTTTGGTGGATAACCATAATTTTTAATATTTACGATTGATTGTGATGGTAATCTTCACAAAAGATATAAGTAAATATTAGTGGTAACAAGGTTTAAACGGATGGTGAACTACGATTAAAAGTAATGTCAATACTTGAATATTTTACTGACTTTCAGTATTTAGTATTTTAAATAGAGAAATCTTTCACAATTTTTTTGTTTTGTGAATAGTGATAGCATACTATAAGATTGAATAAGTATGATTTATTAGCTTTACTCAAATATACGATAAATTAAATTAGTTCTTTATGATTTCAATCATAAATTTTAGTTAATGTTGTATCGTTTTCATCAATAATTGTTGTTTTTAATTTATTTTATAGGAGAATTGAATTTTTTTTTAAAAGATTTTATATTTTTGGTTAGGTTTTTGAAGCGACCAATCATCATAGAATTTTTTATTCTACAATACACACCACAATTACAAAATATAATATTATGTCAACAGAAAATTTGAATAACGCAGAAGCGGTAAAAAAAATTAAGGAACTTTCAGAAAGAGCTAAAATCTGTATGTTCTGCACCAATCTAGAAAGTTTACCCATCAATACCCGACCGATGGGTCTTCAGGAAACTGATGAAGGTGGAAATCTATGGTTTATTAGCAGTGAAGCCAGCAACAAAAATTTTGAAATAAAAGATGACAAAAGAGTACAACTTTTATTTATGAATAACTCAGATTCAGAATATCTTTCTATATTTGGTGACGCTGTGATTTATAAAGACAGATCAACCATTGAAGAGAAATGGTCTGCAATGGCAAATGCTTGGTTTGACGGAAAAGACGATCCTAATGTTTCGATTATCCGTGTAACGCCAAAAGATACTTATTATTGGGACACCAAAGCTGGAAAACTCGTAAGTCTTCTAAGTTTTGTAGCTGCCGCAGTTACCGGAAATAAAACCGATAATTCTGACGGTGTAGAAGGGAACGCTAGAGTTTAATTTTTAATATAATTACTTACTTTAAAAACTATAAGATCATGATATTCGAAGATGACCCGCACGCTGTTGTTCATGAAACGAATAACAAGCCATTGAGCAATTTTGCAATGATTACTCAGGTAATTCAATTCACTGGAGATAAGTCATTTATATTAAATTCTTTACAAAAAATAAAGAACAGTACGATTTGCGATATCAAAAAGAAAGTGATCGATAAATTTATCCATGAATATACGGTGAATTTTACAGGATATGTTGAGAACGACAGTTATCAGCTTCATGCCGATGGTTATCAGTTGTCGCCTTCGTATGCCAAACAATCTTATGAAAAAGTTTTAAGAGAACAGGAATACCTAAATAGAATAATCACCACACTGAACAACGATTAGTTGTTTGGTGCGGTGATTTTTTTTTATCTTAAATTAAAGATTATTTATCGGTAACAAAATTCTTTTTTGCCAGTTCTTTTCTCACACGGCTTAAGCTTTCCGGAGTAATTCCCAGATAAGAAGCAATCATCCATTGTGGGACTCTAAGTAAAAGATCCGGATACATTTTGATGAATTTTAAATAGCGTTCTTCCGCGGTTTCTCCCAACAAAGAATTGATTCTGTCCTGCAAGCTTTTTACATGCTTCTGAATAATCAGATCATTTTTTTCAATTGTATTTGGGAATTCTTCCAAAAGTTTACTAAAAAAATCCGGCTGTAAAAACAATACTTCAGAATCTTCAACAGCTTCAATATAGTAACGGGATTTTTCGTTAAAATAAAGACTGCTTCGGTCGCCAATCAGCCAATTTTCAGGAGCAAACTGTATAACGTGTTCTTTTCCGTTTTTATCAATAGAATACATTCTTAGAAGCCCTTTTTCAACAAAAAAAGTATTACGGCACACTTCGCCTTCCTGCAAAAGCATTTCGTGCTTCCCCACTTTTTTCATTTCATACTGAATGCTGCATAAATTTACTTTTTCAGCAGGAACTTCAAAAACTTTTGCTAAATATTCGTTTATATTACTCATAAAATCTGGCTTAAAGAAATATCCTGATGTGATGCATTATTGATGGCTTTTCCGTTTTCAAAAACAATTAATTGCGGGCTTTCGTGACGAATTCCGAAATCTTCAGCAATTTTGTTGGAAATTGGTCTGAAAGCCAAAAGATCAAGAAAATAAAAACTTACATTTTGTTCGTCTGAATTTTCAATTTCTTTTTCAAAATTTTTCAAAACCGTTTTGCTTATAAAACAGCTTGTAGAATGTTTGAAAATGGCTACTCTATTTTCATAAGACTGTTTGATTGCTTTTTCTAAATCTTCTTCAGACTTTATTGTTTTCCAGAAAGATTTTGTTTCTCCCTGTTCCTGTTTTCCGCCAAATATTTTATCTAAAAAACTCATACATTAAATTGTTTTAAATGGTGATTGAGGTGTTTATATTCCATAAATCCCCAATCTTTTTCTTTCATTTCACCAAAAAGCTCATGGCGATTTGGCAAATGATGATTTTCGTAAGCAAGATAATACTCGTCTAACCTTTTTAAAAGATTGTTTCTTGCTTCTTCAAAGTTACATTCAAAATTAACGATTACTTTTCTAAAAGTAGGCATATTTCGGGGAATTCCGTTATTGAAAATCTGCATTTCTCTTTTCACAAAAATTCCGATTGATTTGAATAGAAAATTGATTGGCGGAAGAGTGATCTTCTTTAATGCAATCTGTAAGATCAAATCACAATGAACGAGCATTTGAGAAACATCCATGCTTCCCCACTTTCTTTCTGAAGTTTCTGAAAGCTGAGCAATTCTCTGCTTAATTTCGTTAAGATCGTTCTCGTTATGAAGGCTTTTCACTACCAGTTTTTTTCTTTCTTCAGATTTTCAATATGTGCAAAATGATGATTGCAATGCCAAACATAATTCGCAAGGTAAACTCTCAGATCATAACTTTCGTTGTGTTCAGGATGATGAAAAGTTCTTTCAAACTGTTTATTGGTCATTGCTTTTAATAAAACAGTCCATCTTTGATGAGTTCCTTTTATAATTCTCATCGCAGGTTTTATCGGCATATTTACGCTATCTTGAAGCTCTGCAAATTTTGCTTCGTCGTAAGGTTTTATTGTAGGGTTTTCTTCCGTAAGCGCCAATTTTAAACGGATAAGACTGTTCATGTGACTGTCTGCAATGTGATTGACAAGCTGTCTCACTGTCCAGCCGCCTTCTCTGTATTGTGTATCTAATTGATCTTCGTTAAAGTCTTCAATTAAATTTTTTAATTTGTCTGGAAAATTTTTGATGACTTTAATATATTCTGTGAGTGTAATATCGCAGATGTTTTCAGGAGTTTCAAAGCGACCTATCGGAAATCTTTTCTGTTCTAAAATGTCCATTTTCAATGATAATATTTTAATGATTTGATCAAAATTAATTTATAAATAGTTTAATATTAAGTCTGTTTAAATTTAACCACAAAAGGAACAAAAGACAATTATGATGCTATTATTAGATAATCGAAGTTCTCAAAAGAATAAAAAATCAAAGATTTTTAAAGAGCTTTTGTGTACTTTTTTCTTTATACTCATTAAAAAATATCTAAATCTTTTGTCTCTTTTGTGTTTAATTAAAACTACTTCTTTCCAATCTGCAAAATCCGCTCAAATCTGCGAGAAAAATATTTAAATATTAATAGCCATGCAAATTAATATCCTCCGTTCTTTGCAAAGTAACTTTTCTTCCCATTTTCTTTTGTATCACTCTGAAATGCTGCAATTCGTCATCTGTTAAAATTGAAATCGCTGTTCCTTTTTCGCCTGCGCGACCCGTTCTACCAATGCGGTGGATATAATCTAAAGGCGAACGAGGCAATTCGTAATTGATCACACAAGGTAGAGACTCAATGTGAATTCCACGACCGATTAAGTCTGTAGCAACTAAAATTTGAGCGCCGTTTACTTTAAATTCTTCCAGATTATTTCTACGCGCACCTTGCGATTTTTGGCTGTGGATCGCAACGGCTTTTATTTTATTTTTTTTCAGTTTTTCAACTAAATTATCTGCAGATCTTGTAGAAGAAACAAATATTAAAGCTTTCTCAACCTTCTTTTCTTTAATTAAATATCGTAAGAACGGACCTTTATTTTCAGGAGAAACATGATAAGCCAATTGTTGAATATTATCAATTTCAACCTCTTCTTTTTTAATTTCAATAATCGTTGGATTGATTGATAAACGTTCTTTCATCTCAGCAACTTTATCATTTAAAGTCGCCGAAAATAAAGTCGTTTGTTTTGCTACAGGCATCATGGCAAAAAGCTTATTCATCTCTTCACCAAAACCTAACTGAAACATTTTATCTGCTTCATCAATCACCAAATGCTTTATTTGGGAAATGCTTAATGCTTTATGATCAATCAAATCCAATAAACGACCGGGCGTTGCAATAAGAACTTCTACACCTAACATTCCCTTCATCTGCGGATTGATAGAAACACCGCCATAAACAGCCATTGTACGGACTTCACGTTTCAAATTGTCTGTAAACGCTCTGAAAACCTCATCAATCTGAATGGCCAATTCTCTTGTAGGAACCAATATTAAAACCTGTACATTACGATCTTTTTTAACTTCTGTATTTTGTAACTTTTCTAAAATCGGCATTACAAAACAAGCTGTTTTTCCGGAACCTGTCTGTGCAATTCCCATCAAATCTTTTCCTTTTAAAATAACCGGTACCGCTTGCTCCTGAATTGGAAAAGGCTTCAGATAACCCAATTTTTTAACAGAATGAATAATATTGTGTGATAGACCTAAAGATTCGAATGACATATAGTATTTATTTAATGCAAAGATAAACTATTGCCGTCTGTTTTTTCTTTCTAAATATCTTTCAGATTGTAATTTTATTTTTTAAAATGCCGTTTTGTCAGATAATCAGGTTTTGGACAAATTTTTGAATGGTAACTTTCATCAATTAATAAAAAATTAGAAAGCTATATATGAAAAAAGCATTAATAATAGTCGATGTACAAAACGATTTTTGTGAAGGCGGAGCTTTGGCTGTTCCGGGAGCAAACGAAGTAATTCCCTACATCAATCTTCTGATGGAAGAAAATCATTACGACCAGATTGTTCTTACTCAAGATTGGCATCCTGCAAATCACAAAAGTTTTGCAAGCAATAACAATAGAAAAGTGGGCGAAAGTATTATTTTAAACGGTGTTCCGCAGTTTATGTGGCCAGATCACTGTGTAGAAAATACTTTTGGTGCAGAATTTCATAAAGATCTAAACAGAGATAAAGTAACTCACATTATTCAGAAAGGAAAAAATACTGAGATTGATGCTTACAGCGGTTTTCAGGACAACAATCATTTTATGAAAACAGGTTTGGATGATTTCTTGAAATATCACGAAATTCAATTGGTGGAAATTGTTGGTTTAGCATTAGATTATTGTGTAAAATTTACTTGTATCGATGCTGCAGCCAATGGATACATCACCTGTCTTCACTTCAACGGAACCCGAGCTGTCAATGTAAAACCAGATAATGGTAAAGACGCAATTTTCGAAATGTTGCAGAAAGGGGTGACAATCTTGGGATAGTTTTTTGAATAAACACAAATTTCAATTTTGTAATTTGCATTAAAACTTAACATTCGATTTGTCATTCTGAATGAAACAAATTGAAATGAAGAATCTCTTTAATCTAAATAATAGATTCTTCCTTCGTCGGAATGACAAACTTTGAAAATGAAAAAAGACGTTGAAAAAATTCAACGTCTTTATATTTTAAGTTAAGACTCGAAACTTTTAATCTCGTATCTCGACTAAAGCATTTTAAGATTATTCACCTCCTGCTCCGTAAGGATTCTCCAGTGTCCTCTTTTGATGTTTTTCTTTGTCATTCCTGCAAACATTACTCTGTCTAGAGCTTCCACTTCGTATCCTAATCTTTGGAAAATTCTTCTGATAACTCGGTTCCAGCCGATATGAATTTCAATTCCAACTTCATTTCTAGGTTTCCCTTCGATAAATGAAATCTGATCAACTTCAGCAACACCTTCATCCAAACGAATTCCTTCTGAAATAAGTTTCAGGTCTTCATTCGTCAACTTTTTATCTAACGTAACATGATAAATTTTCTTCGCATCAAAAGATGGGTGCGTCAGTTTTTTAGTCATGTGTCCGTCATTCGTCAAAAGAATAACTCCGGTTGTAGAACGGTCTAATCTTCCTACCGGGAAAACTCTGTATGGAGAAGCATTTGCAACCAAATCCATAACTGTTTTTCTTGCTTTGTCATCTTTCGTAGTAGAAATATACCCTTTTGGCTTGTTTAAAAGTACATAAACCGGCTTTTCAGGGGTAATGTTTTGTCCGTCGAAAACTACTTTGTCAGTTTTTTCAACCTGGTAACCCATTTCAGTTACTACTTTACCGTTTACTTCTACCAAACCTTGAGTAATTAACTCGTCAGCTTCTCTCCTGCTGCAAATTCCGGAATTGGCAATGTATTTATTAAGACGAATAGTATCTTTATGAACGTCCTTTTCTACTTTCTTGAATCTTCTTTGTTGTACAAAAGATTTTGCTTTATCCTGATCTTTGTCGTCTCCTTGAGATCCGGGTCTTCTTCCGTATTTCAGGCTGCCTCTTTCGTATTTATCTCTAGCGTCAAAACTATTGGGTCTGCTACCTCCTCTTTTGGGAGCAGATTTACCGAAAGTCTTTTTCTCTTCACCTGAACTGGTAATAAATGGTTCTTGTTCAGTTTTTGAATATTTCTTATTCATTCGAGCTTGATAACTGGTATCGTCACTTCTTTTGGAATCAGAATTTCTTTCTCCCGCTTTAGGGAATGACTTCTTGAAAGGTTTTGATCCGGAATCTCCAGATTTAAGAGAACGAGGACTGTCTGAGTTTCTTGTTGAAGATCTAGGTTTTTTAGGTCTCCCTGAATTATTATTGTCTCTGCTCATTCTAAATATTTTTGCAAAGATAGTAATTTAGTTACGAGTTAGAAATTAAGAATCATAACTTTGTAGCTTAGTATAGCTTTTAATTATAAAAAAATCATACAATGATTACTTTATTAGACGAAAATTTTTCGCAACTTAATCAATTTTTGACCGAAAAATCATTCAGCAAAATTTTTATTTTGGTGGATGAAAATACCCATGAATATTGTCTTCCTGTATTATTAGGGAATTTAGAAACCGATATTTCTTTTGAAATTCTGGAGATTGAAGCGGGTGAAGAAATGAAAAATATTCAGACTGCCAATCAACTTTGGGAAATTCTTACAGAAATGCAGGCCGACCGAAAAGCTTTGATAATCAATCTTGGTGGTGGTGTAATTACCGATATGGGAGGTTTTGTAGCATCTACTTATAAAAGAGGAATTCAGTTTATCAATATTCCGACAACACTTCTTTCAATGTGTGACGCATCTATCGGTGGTAAAACAGGAATTGATCTGATGCATTATAAAAATATGGTGGGAACATTTTCTTTTCCTGAACAAATATATGCTTACACGCGATTTTTAGATACACTTCCTGCAAAAGAACTGAAAAGCGGATTTGCCGAAATGCTGAAACACGGATTAATTGCTGATAAAAAACACTGGGAAGCTTTGATTAAGCTGCAACATCTTGATCCGACAGGAATTGAACCGCTGATTCCACAGTCAATGGAAATTAAGCAGGAAGTTGTAAATGCAGATTTTCATGAGAAAAATGTGAGAAAAACTTTGAACTTCGGTCACACGATTGGTCATGCTATCGAAAGTTTATGTCTTCAGAGCGAAAATCCTATTCTTCACGGTGAAGCAGTTGCATTGGGGATGATTTGCGAAAGCCATCTTTCTTATCTTGAAGGTTTAATTTCTAAAGAAGATTCAGACTTGATTATAGAAAATATTCAGAGATATTTCTCTTTTATTGATTTGGGTGACTTTAAAGATGAAGATATTTTCAACTTATTATTGAATGATAAGAAAAATACAGATGCAAAAATCAATTTTTCTTTGCTTTCAGGAATTGGTTCTTGTATTTATGATCACGAATGTAGCACTGAAAATATTCAAAAATCAATCAATTATTACAAAAAACTAAGTGAATTTTAAGTTTTAAACTAAATTTTTAGATTTAAATTCAAATAATTATTATTTATAGCATATAAATTAGTTGAAATTTAATTACCTAATATTCATACTGTTATGATATAAACCATTTACTATTGTGAATGGTTTTTTTATGTTTTTAGTTTTCTATGAGTTTTGGCAAACAATTTGAAAGATACGTCTCGTCAAACTGAAAAAGTTTGGTAGTAAAATTTAAAATTAGAATTAGTAAAATATTAAAAAATTTAAGTTATGAAAAAGTTAATTTTAGGAATCGCAGTTTTGTCAACATCTTTGGCATTTGCTCAGACGACAACCACTACAACTAAAACGACATCGTCTTCAGATGTAAGATTTGGTATCAAAGGAGGAATGAACGTTTCTTCATTATCAAAAGACGGATCATTAGATGACCAAAAATCAAAAATCGGATTTAATGCAGGTGTATTTGCAACAATTCCGGTAGCAGAATCTTTCAGCATTCAACCAGAGGTTTTATATACTCAATACGGAAGTAAAGCAGATTATACTTTATTAGGAACTAAATATTCTTCATCAACACATTTAGATTATGTTGCTGTACCGGTAATGTTCCAGTATAGTTTTGTACCAAACTTCTATGTAGAAGCAGGTCCGGAATTTGGATTGATGGTAAGCGCAAAAAATAAAGTTAAAAACGAATCTAACGGTGCTTCATCAACAACAGATAACTATAAAGATGATTTAAATTCATTCAACTTAGGTATTGGTCTTGGTGCAGGTTATTATTTCACAGATAACATTGGTATTACTGCAAGATATGTTGCTGGTGTAACTGATGTTGCTAAAGACAGACCAAATGGTTCTGATGCTGTAAGAAACAATACTTTCCAAGTAGGTTTAGCTTATAAATTCTAAGAAAAGAAAATCTTATTTCAATAATAAAGGTCAGACTTAATTTTAAGTCTGACCTTTTTATATTTAGAAATTAATCTTAATTAAATAATTCTATTTCTTCTCCTTTTGCTACCGGATATTCTTCTGTGAAGCATCCGAAACAGTGATTAGAAGAACCTAAAATTTCTTTTAAATTATCAGTACTCAAAAACTCAAGAGAATCTACTCCCAAATAATTTCTAAGTTCTTCTGTCGTCATATTTGCAGAAATCAAATCGTCTTTTGAAGGGGTATCAATTCCAAGATAACAAGGTGCAATAATCGGTGGAGAAACACTTCTGAAGTGAATTTCCTTTACGCCTGCTTCTTTTAAAATTTTAACCAATCTTTTAGAAGTTGTTCCACGAACGATAGAATCGTCGATGATAACCACTCTTTTGTCTTTGATCTCAGAAATAATAGGATTTAGTTTCAGATTAACGATTCTTTCTCTCATTTCCTGAGTTGGAACGATGAAACTTCTTCCGATGTATCTGTTTTTAATCAAAACCGGACGGAAAGGGATTCCCGAAGCTTTAGAAAAACCAATTGCAGCAGGAACTCCAGAATCAGGAACTCCAATTACAATATCAGCTTCTACAGGAGCCTGTTCCCAGATTTTTTCACCAGATTTTTCTCTGATTTCGTAAACGTTGATGTTTTCTAAAGTAGAATCGGGTCTTGCAAAATAAATATATTCAAACGAACAGATTCTTTGCTTCGCTTTTGCTTCATCCACCATAATTGAGTGAAGTTTTCCAGGCTCGTTTTCATTTGTATAAATGATTTCACCAGGTAAAATATCACGAACATATTGAGCGCCTACAGCATCTAAAGCTACAGATTCAGAAGCGACAACGTAAGAATTTTCGTTGATAGCTCCCAAAACCAAAGGTCTGATTCCGTTGAAATCTCTGAATGCAAAGAATTTATTTCTCGTCATTCCCACTACCGAATAAGCTCCTTCAATTTTCTCCATAGTTGCTTTGATAGCACCACGAAGTCCAAGGTCAAGATTTTTTTGAATTAATCTTAAGATAACCTCAGAATCTGAAGTCGCTCTGAAAACTACACCTTCAGCTTCCAGTTCATGCTTTAGTTCTTTCGCATTGGTTAAGTTACCGTTGTGAGCGATAGAAAGTATAATCTGGTCATATTCGTTTTTGGCAAAAAATGGCTGGAAATTATATTTCTTTTTATCTCCTGCAGTCGTATAACGGGTGTGTCCGATTGCAGAATTTCCCATAAAAGTCTCAGGATTTTGAATCTCTTTATAAACATCCAAAACCAAACCTTCATCTTTCATATTGGTGATTTTTCCGTCTTTAAGAACAGAAATACCACAAGCTTCCTGACCTCTGTGCTGAAGCGCAAAAAGCCCGAACTGTGAAAGAGAAAATGTATCCAAATCATTATCAGAATACATTCCAAAGATCCCGCACTCCTCGTTTGGAGCATCCAGTCTTTCTTCTTCCTGCGTTCTGAAGAGATTTCTTCCGTAGGTTTGAGTTTCAAACTGTTTTAAATATTCACTTTTATGAATGTCTAAACTTTTCATTTCTATTTTTTCTAAATTAGAAGTTAGATATTAGATGTTAGAAATTAGTCTAAGTTAACTTCAATTATAATTTTAAACTTGTCTTCAATGAATAAATCATTTTCTGTATCTCAGCTAAAAGTTCTTTTAGAGGAACTATTTTAGTTTCGGAAATAAAATTTAAATCTATTAATAATTGTAATTGAGTTTGTAATTCGTAAGTAGAACCAAACGCAATTCCAAGAAATTGATAAAATTCGTTCTTATTATTTCTTCCTGCTCCTTCTGCAATATTGGAAGGTATTGAAACTGCACATCTTCTGATTTGAGAAAGTAAGCCAAACCTTTCTTCATTTGGCAATTCAGCAGTAACCAAATAAACCTCTTTTACTAAAGCCATTGATTTACTCCAAACTTTCAAATCTTCAATTCGGTGCGATTTCATACTAAATTCTAATATCTAACTTCTAACTTCTCAAATTTTACTTATTAAGTAAAGTTTTCAATCTGTTATAGATCTCAACATAAGCTTCAGTAACTTCACCAAGATCTCTTCTGAATCTGTCTTTGTCTAACTTCTTCATCGTGTCTTTATCCCAAAGTCTGCAAGTATCAGGAGAAATTTCGTCAGCAAGAATGATTTCGCCGTCTGAAGTTTTTCCTAATTCGATTTTGAAATCTACCAAGATGATATTCATTTTATCGAAAAGATCGATTAGAATTTCGTTGATGTCTGAAGTTAATTCATACATCTCGTCTAGCTCTTCATACGTTGCAGCTCCTAAGAAAACAGCGTGGTGATCGTTGATAAGCGGATCCCCCAATTCGTCTTTTTTGTAGCAGATATCGAAGATGGTAACCGGAGATTTAATTCCTTCCTCAACTCCTAATCTCTGAGCCATGCTTCCTGCAGAATAGTTTCTTACGACCATTTCCAAAGGAATAATTGATACTTTCTTTACCAATTGCTCTCTTTCGTCTAGTTGTTTGATGAAATGAGTTTTAATTCCTTTTTCATTTAAATATTCAAAAATAAGAGTGGTGATGGCGTTATTCATTTCACCTTTCAAATCTACAGATCCTCTTTTTTGAGCGTTAAATGCAGTTGCATCGTCTTTGAAACGTACTACAACTTCGTCAGGATTTTCGGTTGCAAATACTTGTTTTGCTTTCCCTTCATACAGCATTTCTAGCTTTTGACTCATAATTTTTACTTTTTTTACTTTAGAAAACCTTGAATCAAAGGTTTTCAATTATAGTTAGATTTATATACTTTTTACTTAATTAAAATTCCTGCTAAAACAGCGATTCCAAAACTTAATAATGTACCGATCAATACATATTCTGTCAGTTTTCTCTGTTTTGCCTGTGCGAGATCGCTGAATCTGAAAACAGATTTTGCCGCGATCATAAAGCCTACTCCTTCCCAATGGTTGACTACAATAAATGTGAAAACCAATAGTCGTTCTAAAATCCCGATATATTTTCCGGCACTCGATAAAGAATCGCTTTGTACGCTGTTTTCTTCTCCGGTTACGGGAGTCCATGATGATAATAATAATTTAATGAAAATTGAAGCAGGTGATGTTAAAAACAAAGCCGCCATTATCATTTTCAAAAAATCCTGATCTTTTAAAAATTCAAAATTAAATTCACTGAAATAAAGAGAAATTCCACCAATCACCGCTACATGAAGAGCCTGATCAATAAAAAACCATCTTTTTTTTGTCTGAATTTTTTGAAAACTCAGTTTACAGGCATCAATAATAAAATGAGAAATTCCCACTAAAACAGCAACCCACCAAAGTTTAAGATCCCAAAGGAAAATAAAGCTTAAAATAGTATGAATCAGAACATGAAAATATAAATATAAACTTTTCAGTTTACGGTTCTCCTTATCTGCAACCCAAGAATTTGGCTGAAGAATAAAATCTCCAAGTAAATGTGCCAATATGAGTTGAATAAAAATCATCTTACAATTCTGAAATTTTCTTTCTAAAATATTGATTGGTTTCTACGATAAGCTCGTAGTTTGCCCGTTTCAGTCTTTGGCTGATTGAGGATTGCGAAATGGTAAATTTTTTGGCAAGATCTTCTTGTGTATAATCTTGATTCATTATCATTTCGTGAATGATTTCGGCAGTTGCCATGGTCCAGTTATCAAAATCTTTGGATGCCCATTTTAATAAAATATTGAGGTCGCGGTCTATAGAGTCGTTGGAAGTTTTGATAGAAACGGTATGACCATCACTCTTCAGATCATTTAACAACCTTCCTGAATTTACATAAGCCGAACCGTTGGATTCTGTAATCTTTTCAGAAGAAAAGTTTTCCTCACCAATGCCGATTGCAATTCTTACGTCTAAATTTTCCTGACTTTTTATAAGAGATTTGATAGCTAAGAAATGCCAAAAGACATCGTCGATATTGCATTTAAACTGAAATTCGTCGCCTCTGTAGATTTCCCATGTTGCGGGAGCACTTCCCCACGTGTCGAGAAGATTTTTAAGCTTGGTAATCCAAACTTCTGTGTCTGCATGCTGCGAATTAATAATATCACCAGTGATGACCGCTATCATTTTGCAAATATAATCATTATTACTTATAAATAAAAAATATAAGTCAATTTGATTATAAATCTCAAATATTAGCTTTTTTGCTTATAAATTTTATCAACAAAAAACTTCGCTCAAAGTTGAACGAAGTTGTAAAGTTTTGTATTTAAATTTAATCTTATTTCTTAATAAACTGATAAGCTTTATTGTCAAGTTTCAATAGATAAGAACCAGTTTTTAAATTCTGCAGAGAAATATTTTTCTTGTTTTTAAACGGATTTTTCTCTGTGTAAATCAATTGTCCCGAATAATTTACAATTTGAGCAGTCTGAATATTTTCAGTTTTTCCACTTACAAAAATGTTTTCATGAACCGGATTTGGATAGATTTTAAATTCTTTTCCAGCTAATAATTCTGCTTCAGAAGTAGATAATGTTCCTAGATTTTGGCAGTAATTGCTTGCATAAGAATCCCATTCTGAGATATCAAAAGTTGTCACTGGTTGATTAACTATTGCTTTTCTATAGAGAGAAACATTTCCTAAAACTGTAGAATTGTTTTGAGAAGAAACTCCAATCGCATCAACGGTTGTAGATTTGTATCTCAGTTCTAAATATTGACTTCCTGAAAATGTCATTTGTGGAGCTGCGGTTACAAATTTTGCCTGATTAATGGTAAAACAAGAGAAATTGGCTTCAGGATTTAAAATGACGAAAGTTTCATTATTCTGTACCGTTCCTTCCAGTTCGAACGGTGCAGGAAAGTAATAATTGGTTCCGCTAGGAAACTGAATTGATAATCTGTAATCACTTAAATTAACAAAATGACCTGTTTTATTGGTGATTTCTATCGCTTTATTATTTGATGTTCCTTCTAAATATTTTGTAATGATTAAATCTTTAGCATAAGTATCCGTCGCTAAAGTTGTTGCAGAAACCACATTACTGTCTCCCGAAAGTAGATATCCGTTGTCATAAGCTTTTACGGAATAAGTATATGTTGTAGAAGGTGTTAAATGATCAATGCTAATCGAATTTTCTTTTGTTGAACCAATTAAAGTTCCATTCTGATAAATTTTATAACCAATAACATCTGTACTTGTACTTGGAGCCCAGCTTAATGTTGTGAAATAAGCGCTATTCTGAGTTACTGTTAAATTTGCCGGGGTTGAAGGTGCAACAGAATCTGGAAATTGCCCCCAAATCGCATTGACCCAAGATGGATTATCGATAAATGGATTTCTGTTTTTCTGCAGATTATAAACCGCATTATTTCTGTCGATTTCCCTTTGGGAAACAGGATCCTGATTATGCCATTGAATAAGCATTGCAATATAAGCTGGCTCAAAAGCTCTCTCCTCTGTTCCATCTAAAGGATTAGTGTCGGATGCAGGATTTGCATTATTGTTAAAATTAAAAGTTTCTAATTTCCCTTCATATCTTACAGCAAAATATAATAAACTTCTTGCTACATCGCCTTTAAATTCATTAATTGGTTCGTAAACGCGACCTGTATAAACGTAATTCGGAATTGCGCTATTACTAATTTTTGAAGAATTTGTAAATGTGTGATAATTTGTAGTTCCTGCGATTCCGTAAGGATAATTGCTTCTTAATTGATTAATTCTTGCATCAGTAGGAACTACATAAAACAAATCAGAATACATTGGGTAGTTACTGTAAAATGTGCTTTGAGGCATCATATGTTCCCTGTTCCATCCTAATCCTTCTGCGTTTGCGCTTCCGATAATATTTGCCGTAGTATATTCGTAAGCATCGGGTCCCGTTGGAATTTCAGAATACATATCTAGTAAAATCGTAGTATTGGTTGGTCCGTGATCATAATATTTATCTAAATCAGTCTGATTATAATAATTCGTCAAATCACCATAATGCCAATTGATATTCTTTGAAGAAATAATATCATGCAGTTTTGATTTTAATGCATAACCCGTCAATCCTGTCGTTCCGTCATAATATCCTGCCGGAATTTGCGCTGAAACATAAGCAGATATTAAAAGTATAGGAAGTAGAAGTTTTTTCATGTTAAAAAAATTGGACGGCTAATGTAAGAAATAAACATAGTGATTACCAATTAATTTGATTAATATTATGTTAATAATTAAAATTTAATTTATTGAAAGCTAATTACTTATTTGTTATAACTCAACCTCAAAATAAATTATTTTAGTATTTCAGCAATTTAAGTATCTTTGGGACATAACTATACAAGTAATATGAACACAGAAACGATTAACAACATCAAAATGATCGCGGAAACAGCAAAGGAATTTGCTGAAAAGAATATCAGGCCAAATATTATGGAGTGGGACGAAAGTCAGACTTTTCCTAAAGAGCTATTTCACCAGTTAGGAGATATGGGTTTTATGGGAATTGTGATTCCTGAAGAATATGGAGGTTCTGGTCTTGGTTATCACGAATATGTTGCTATTCTGGATGAAATTTCTCAGGTTGACCCATCGATTGGTCTTTCGGTTGCAGCACACAATTCACTTTGCACCAACCATATTTACGAATTCGGAAACGAAGAACAAAGAAACAAATGGCTTCCTCTACTGGCTACCGGAAAAGTAATCGGAGCTTGGGGGCTTACAGAGCATAATACAGGATCTGATTCTGGAGGGATGTCTACTACAGCTGTAAAAGATGGTGACGAATGGATCATTAATGGAGCTAAAAACTTTATTACTCATGCAATTTCTGGTGATATTGCTGTCGTAATGACAAGAACTGGAGAAATTGGAGCTAAAAATAATTCTACAGCTTTCGTTTTAGAAAAAGGAATGGCTGGTTTTACTTCTGGTAAAAAAGAGAATAAACTTGGAATGAGAGCTTCAGAAACTGCAGAACTTATTTTTGATAACGTTCGTGTTTCGGATGCGAATCGTTTAGGTGAAGTTGGTGAAGGTTTCAAACAGGCGATGAAAATTCTTGACGGTGGTAGAATCTCTATTGCTGCGTTAAGTTTAGGAACTGCAAGAGGAGCTTATAAAGCAGCTTTAAAATATGCTAAAGAAAGAAAGCAATTTGGAAAATCTATTTCAGAATTCCAGGCAATCAACTTTATGTTGGCAGATATGGCAACAGAAATTGATGCAGCAGAATTGTTGATTCAAAGAGCTTCTACGCTGAAAAACGCAAAACAGAAAATGACAAAAGAAGGGGCAATGGCAAAATTGTATGCTTCTGAAGCTTGTGTAAGAATTTCTAATAATGCAGTTCAGATTTTTGGAGGTTACGGATATACAAAAGATTTCCCGGCTGAAAAATATTACAGAGATTCTAAACTTTGTACAATTGGTGAAGGTACTTCAGAAATTCAGAGAATGGTTATCGGTAGAGATATCACAAAATAATTTTTTGGTTTAAATTACCTTAATTCAAGATAAAGCAATAGCATACGAGATATTCGTATGCTATTTTCATTTTATAGAGATTTATTTTATGGTATATTTAATTCGATGCATATTATTTTAAATATATTGTCTAAAAATTTCTTAAATAATTTTCTTTTTCATAATATAATTTATTAGCTTTGATATTCCAAAATCAAAATAGCTACTATATGAAAAAACAACTATTGGTGATTGGAATGCTGGTTTCAGGTATTTCATTCGCTCAGACAGACTGTCTTTGGTCTGAAAGTTCTAGAAAAACAACTTCAGAAATTTTTGAGAACAAATCAACAATCAACAATCCGAAAATCTATAGTTTAGATATTAATGTATTGAAAAATGCTTTGGCAAAAGCTCCAAAAAGACTGGCTGTTGGAGAAAAGTCAGAAATTATTATCTCTTTCCCGAATTCTGATGGAAAATTGGAACATTTTAAAGTGAAAGAAAACTCTAATTTCGATCCTCAGTTAGCTGCGAAGTATCCTGATATCAAATCTTATGTCGGTGAAGGTCTGGGAGATTCAAATTCTACAGTGTATTTTAGTATTTCTCCATTAGGTTTATCCTCTATGGAAATTTACGGTGACAAGTCTGCTGTTTTTATTGAGCCTTACACAAAAGATCTTTCAACCTATGTCGTTTACAGAAAATCAGACAAAAAAGATGATCTTAATAAGTTTGAATGTACGGTAATCGATGTTGCTCAGAAAGGAGTTTCAAGTATTGATAATCTTGCAGCGAGACCGAATGCAGATGATGCAAAACTAAGAACATTCAGATTGGCTTTGTCTTCCACAGGAGAATACACTACCTATTTTGGAGGAACAAAAGCTCTTGCTTTAGCGGCAATGAATAATACAATGACCCGTGTAAACGGAGTTTTTGAAAAAGATTTTTCTGCAAGAATGGTTTTAATTGCCAATAATGACGCTGTAATTTATACCAATGCTTCTACAGATCCATATTCTGCAGCTTCAGGAATGAGCAGCTGGAATTCTCAGCTTCAATCGACTTTAACTTCCGTGATTGGAGAAGCAAATTATGATGTAGGACATTTATTCGGAGCTTCCGGAGGTGGCGGAAACGCAGGTTGTATTGGTTGTGTTTGTGTAAACGGTTCGAAAGGAAGTGGTTATACTTCGCCTGCAGACGCAATTCCTTCAGGAGATAATTTTGACATCGATTATGTAGCTCACGAATTGGGGCATCAGTTTGGTGGAAATCACACTTTCTCTCATTCTAACGAAGGAACAGGTGTTAACATGGAACCTGGTTCAGGATCGACCATTATGGGCTATGCGGGAATTACGGGTCAGGATATTCAGGCGCACTCAGATTCTTTCTTTCATGCGGTGAGTATTCAGCAGATTACAGATAATATTAAAGCTAAAACCTGCCCGACAAGTACAAATACAGGAAATGCTATTCCTACAGCTAACGCAGGTTCAGATTATACGATTCCAAAAGGGACGCCGTTTATGCTAACAGGTTCCGGAACTGATGCTAATGGAGATGCTTTAACCTATATTTGGGAACAGATGAATAATGCGTCTTCTTCTCAAACCGGAGCAAGCTCGGCTGCAAGTGCTACAAAAGCGACTGGACCAACTTTCAGATCATGGACTCCACAAACAACTCCTACAAGATATTTCCCAAGAATGGCTTCTGTTTTAACGGGCGCGACAACAACGGCCGGCTCAGAAATTACAGTGGAGGCTTTATCTAATGTAGCAAGAACGTATAATTTTAGATTTACAGTTCGTGATAACAAATCAGGAGGTTCTGGAAACAATTCTGATGATGCTGTAATTACCGTTAATGGAACTGCGGGACCATTCAGTGTGAGTTCTCAAAATTCAGCGACTACATATTCTGGCGGAACTTCTCAAACGGTAACCTGGAATGTTGCAGGAACTACCGCTAATGGCGTGAATGCTGCAAACGTAGATATTCTTTGGTCTACAGACAGTGGAAATACATGGACTACTCTACTTTCAGGAACTCCAAATGACGGCTCTCAAGCGGTGACGATTCCAAATGCTTCCACAACGACAGGGAGAATTATGGTAAAAGGTTCAAATCATATTTTCTTTGATGTCAATAATGCAAATATTACGGTAAATGCAGGTTCGGGGACTTCTGATACTACTCCACCGACGGCTCCAACTTTAGCGGCTTCGGGAACAACTTCTACAAGTACAAATCTTTCTTGGTCTGGCGCTACAGATAATGTTGCTGTGACGGGTTATGATGTTTATCAAGGGGCTTCATTGGTAGGCTCTACGACTTCTACTTCTTATACCGTAACAAGTTTAACGCCTTCTACGACGTACAGTTTTACGGTTAAAGCTAAAGATGCGGCAGGAAATAATTCTGTTTCAAGCAATACGGTTTCTGTGACCACTCTTGCTGGAAGCATAGTTACCTATTGTTCTGCAACATCAACCAATACAGCGGATGAAAGAATCGGAAATGTAAGCTTCGGAACGATTAATAATACATCCACAGGAACTGCTGGTTACGAAAACTTTACCGCAATTTCTACGAATGTAACAAGAGGCTCGGCTTATACGATTTCTATAACTCCGGTTTGGACTTCAACTAAATATAATGAAGCCTACGCAGTTTACATTGATTATAATAAAGATGGAGATTTTGCAGACAGCGGAGAATTGGTTTGGACAAAAACTGGCTCTCAAACAAGTCCGGTAACAGGTTCAATCACAATTCCGTCAACTGCAACTCTTGGTAATACAAGAATGAGAGTAATGATGCAGTATAATTCTGTACCGTCATCTTCTTGTGGTTCTTATACTTACGGACAAGTAGAAGATTATACTTTAAATATTGTTTCATCCGGAAGAGGTGATGATTTTGCTACAAAAGATTTAATAACAGATATTAAATTGTATCCAAATCCTGTAAGAGATATTTTAAATGTTTCAAATACGACTAGTGAAGATTATAAAATCTTCGATATGGGTGGAAAACTAATCAACTCAGGAAAACTCAAAGAAGGCTCAGTGAATGTAAGCGGTCTTGTAAAAGGTGCTTATGTAATTCAGGTGGGCGAATTTTCTAAGCGATTTATTAAAAACTAATTACCCTCTCAATTAACCTTGAGTAAAAAAGGCTGTTCGGAAACGGACAGTTTTTTTTTATTTGAGATTTTGGGTTTCGAGTTTCGGGATTTAAGAACTCGTATAAATCGAATCTCGTATCTCAACTTTACTGAGTGTGTTAATTTAAATCTCAATCAATCATATTTTCTCATTCCTAATTTTTATATTTGCCTTAAATAATAAAATTTCATGGATAAAATTGACAGCCTGAACCAAGTAGCAGAATTCCACACCACTTTTAAAGCACCTATTTTAAATACTCCACAAATTCCTTCTCAGGATAGATGTGATTTGAGAGTTGAGCTTTTGCAGGAAGAATTAAATGAGTTGAAGCAGGCTATTGCAGATAATAATATTGTAGAAATTGCCGATGCGTTGTGTGATTTGCAGTATGTTTTGAGTGGTGCGGTTTTAGAGTTTGGATTGGGGAATAAATTTGTAGAATTATTCAACGAAGTGCAACGTTCTAATATGTCTAAAGCTTGCGATAACGAAGAGCAGGCAAATGAAACGGTAGAATTTTACAAAGAAAAAGAAGTTGAATCTTTCTATGAAAAATCAGGAGAAAAATTCAATGTTTACAGAAAAGCAGATCATAAAGTATTGAAAAATAAATACTACTCTCCTGCCGATTTAAAAACAATTATTGAAAATTAATATGAAATCAAAGATTCACAAATACAATGAGAAATAATAGAAATATGATTTGTAAAAAAATCATCACCAATATTTTTACTCTTTCAGTTCTTACTTTGTCTATGCAGCAGTTTAATGCTCAGAAAGTCGTAGTAAACAGAGAGGTGGAAACTACCAATGACGGAAAAATGCTTTTGGGGAACCAGCTTAAAGAGCAGTTTTTGAAAGACCCGTACTCGGAATGGTACACAAAAGAATTTAATGAATATGCTTTAGATCAGAAAGCAGTTGGAGAACTGAGAAAAAAAAATATTACTTCTTATAATCTGATTGTTTTTATAGGAACTTGGTGTGAAGACAGCCACAGAGATTTTCCTAGACTGATGAAAATTCTGGAAGAAGTAAAATATCCAGACAGCAGATTGACGATTATTGCGGTGAACCGTAAAAAAGAATCTCCTACAGGTGATGAAGTTAAATATAATGTTTCAAAGGTTCCTACAATCATTGTCGAAAAATATGGCAAGGAAATTGGAAGAATCATAGAAATGCCGACTACGGGTTATGTAGAAAGAGATCTTGTAGAAATCTTAAAAAAAGATGATGGGTCGGTATTGAAAGAAATATTTAAAAAAGAAAATTGAAAAATCTAAAATTAATTATTCCCTTTGTTGCGGGAATTCTTTTGATGCTGATCCTGTTTTTTAGTTTTAAGTCTTGTTTTAAAATGAGCGAAAAAACTGAAAAGTCCGATTATTATATTCTGACCAATCAGATTTCCAAAATGAACAAAATGGTGGTCTTGGAGCAGGATTTTTCTGCGATGCAGAAAACCAAATTTGGTTACGAATTTCTTGGGAAAGAAATGACGAGTAATAGCATTATTACTTATACCAAAACCAATGCGCAGGTTTCATATGATCTTAATAAAATGAAAATAGAAGTTGATTCTATTAACAAAAAACTGATCATTACAGAACTTCCCAATGCGGATATCAGAATTACGCCAAGTGTAGAAATTCAGTCGTTAGACGATTCTTTCATCAATAGGATTTCTGAGCAGGACATCAAAAATGTACAGCAAAAAGCCAAGCAAGCTGCTATAAAATCTGTAGATCAGAATAAATTAAGAAGTGAAGGTCATCAGCAATTGATGGAAAATCTTAATAATATTTTCGTTTTGGCAAAGGCTTTGAATTATAAGATAGAAGATCAAACCGGCAAAATCGGTGTTCTTGGACTCTAAAATTCAAAACTATGGATTCAAAAGACGATAACAAAAAGAAAGAATCTGCCAATTCTGCAGAAACAAAAAAGCAAAATGAAGACTTCCGCGATATTCCGGCTTCTTCACAGAAACAAAATCCACCCGATGTCGATAAGGAAGACATTCAGAAATCTTCCAAAAACAAATCAGGAAAAACAGATAATACCAAGTGAAAGCTTGGTATTTTTTATGGCAGCAATTTCCGCCCTCCGCTCACGCTATTTTTTGCATACATTTTAGGCTTAACAGAACTTTATGATCAAGCAAAAAATGAGCTCCGCTCAGGTCGGGCTGCAACTTTCCGCAGATTTTCAAGATCTCTTATAATCCGGATATGATGTCCATGTTTAATATTCAAAAGGAATCATCAACGTAAAAATTTAAAATAAATTGTATTTTTTGTGAATTATCGCGCTACGATTTCCTAAAGACGTAAAAAAAGCGTATTTTTGCAACTTAAAATTTCTTAGTAAACAATGATAAAAATTACACTTCCAGACAATAGCGTCAGAGAATTTGAAGGAGTAACTACTCCTTTGGATGTGGCAAAATCTATAAGCGAGGGATTGGCTAGAAACACCATTTCCGCAGTTGTAAACGGCACACAAGTCGAAATTACCACGCCTATAACCACAGATTCTACGGTACAGCTTTTGACATGGAATGATGATCTTGGTAAGAAAGCCTTTTGGCACTCTTCTGCTCACCTTTTGGCGCAGGCTATCCTTGAATTTTATCCAAAAGCTAAGTTAACGATTGGTCCAGCCATCGAAAGCGGTTTTTATTATGATGTAGATTTCGGTGACGAAACTTTATCTGAAAAAGATTTCGAAAAAATCGAAAAGAAAGTTTTAGAAAATGCTAAAAAAGGATCAACGTTCTCATTATATCCGGTTTCTAAAGAAGAAGCTTTAAAAACGTATGCAGATAATCCTTACAAAGTAGAATTGATCTCTAATCTTAATGATGGGGAAATCACTTTTGTAACACACGATAACTTCACAGATCTTTGTCGTGGTGGTCACATCCCAAATACAGGAATTGTGAAGGCGATGAAAATCTTAAATGCTGCAGGAGCGTACTGGAGAGGAAATGAGAAAAATCCTCAATTAACAAGAGTTTACGGTATTTCTTTCCCAAAACAGAAAGAACTGACTGAGTATCTTGAGTTATTAGAAGAGGCTAAAAGAAGAGATCACAGAAAATTAGGTAAAGAATTAGGAATTTTTGCTTTCTCAGAAAAAGTAGGTGCAGGTTTACCACTTTGGTTGCCAAAAGGAACTGCTTTGAGAAAAAAATTAGAAAATTTCCTTTCTGATGCTCAGAAAAAAGGAGGTTACGAATTTGTAATGTCTCCACACATCGGAGCTAAAGAATTGTATGTAACTTCAGGACACTGGGATAAATATGGAGCAGACAGCTTCCAGCCGATTAAAACTCCGAATGAAGGAGAAGAATTTATGCTGAAGCCAATGAACTGTCCGCATCACTGTGAGATTTACAAAACTTCACAATGGAGCTACAGAGATTTGCCAAAAAGATATGCAGAATTTGGTACAGTTTACAGATACGAGCAAAGTGGTGAGCTTCACGGCTTAACGAGAGTTCGTGGGTTTACTCAGGATGATGCGCACCTTTTCTGTACTCCGGATCAGTTGATGGACGAGTTTAAGAAGACAATTGATTTGGTTCTTTATGTTTTCGGTTCTTTAGGTTTTGCAGACTTTACTGCTCAGATTTCTTTGAGAGACCCTGATAACAAAGAAAAGTACATCGGAACTGACGAAAACTGGGAAAAAGCAGAAAACGCAATCGTAACTGCAGCCAAAGAAAAAGGCTTGAATACCGTTACAGAATACGGTGAAGCTGCATTCTATGGTCCTAAGTTAGATTTCATGGTGAAAGATGCTTTAGGTAGAAAATGGCAGTTGGGAACAATTCAGGTAGATTATAATTTACCGGAAAGATTCGACCTTACTTACATTGGAAGTGATAACGAGAAGCACAGACCAGTGATGATTCACAGAGCGCCGTTTGGTTCTATGGAACGTTTCATCGCAATCTTATTAGAAAATACTGCCGGAGATTTCCCATTATGGTTGGCTCCGGATCAGTTTACAATATTACCAATCAGTGAAAAATATGTAGATTATGCTAAAAAAGTTTCACAACTTTTAGAAAATCACGATATTAGCGGTCTGATTGACGACAGAAATGAGAAAACGGGTAAAAAGATCCGTGACGCCGAATTGAAAAAGATCCCATTCATGCTTGTAGTGGGAGAAAATGAAGAAAAGGATGGCACAATTTCTGTAAGAAGACGTGGAGAAGGAGATTTGGGAGCAATGAGCCTTGAAGATTTTGTCGCTTATTTTAAAGAAGCTTCAAAAACTGGGGTTGAGTATCAAGCTTAAAATCCAAACAGTTATTCTGAACAAAATAGTTTTGTTAGAATAATTTTAATAGAAAGTTAACCAATAAAATTTAATACAATAGCACAGCGATTTAACAACAGAGGCCCACAAAGACGTCCTGTACAAGAGGACTTACACATGATAAACGACAAGATTCGCGTAAGAGAACTTCGTTTAGTGGGCGATAACGTAGAGCCAGGAATTTTCCCTATCGATAAAGCAAGACAGATTGCTAAAGAACAGGAACTTGATTTGGTTGTAATTTCAGATAAAGCTGAGCCTTTTATTGCAAGAATATTAGACTATAAAAAGTTTTTATACGAGCAAAAGAAAAAGCAGAAAGAGCTTAAAGCAAAACAGATCAAAGTTGTCGTGAAAGAAATCCGTTTCGGACCTCAGACTGACGAACATGATTATGAGTTTAAGAAAAAACATGCTGAAAAGTTCTTGGAAGAAGGTTCTAAACTGAAAACATACGTATTTTTCAAAGGACGTTCTATTATCTTTAAAGATCAGGGTGAAATTTTACTTTTAAAACTGGCTCAGGAATTGGAGCACGTTGGTAAAGTAGATCAGTTGCCTAAACTTGAAGGTAAAAGAATGATTATGATGATGAGTCCTAAGAAACCAGCTAAATAATTCAGTAAATTCCTTTTTTGGAATGAAGATTATATAACCTCAAAGTAATTTGAGGTTTTTGTTGTTTTCAATAGTGAAAAATTAAGCCTACTCGTTTCAAAATGTTTCTGTTATTTTTTTGATTAATTTTTTTGAATCTTGAGGTAGATCAAGATGAGGGTAAAACTTTAGTTCTACCTTTGCTTTAGAAATAAGAAACAATAACCCTTATTCTTTTTAATATTAATACCAAAAAAAAATTAAACAATGAGTACACTAAAATTACAGGACGGAACAGAAATTTTTTACAAAGATTGGGGAAAAGGTCAGCCTTTATTTTTTCACCACGGATGGCCATTGTCAAGCGATGACTGGGATGCACAAATGTTTTTCTTCCTTGAGCAGGGTTATCGAGTAATCGCCCATGACAGAAGAGGTCACGGAAGATCTGAACAGACTCCTTACGGACATGATATGGATACTTATGCTTCTGATGTTGCCGAAATTGTAAAAGCTTTAGACTTAAAAGATGTCATTCATATCGGTCATTCTACCGGAGGTGGTGAAGTGATAAGATATGTTGCTAAACATGGTGAAGGCAGAGTGGCAAAAGCTGTTTTGGTAAGTGCTGTTACGCCGATTATGGTTCAGAACGAAAATAATCCTAATGGTATACCGATGTCGGTTTTTGATGACATTAGAAATAATACGGCAAAACACAGACAGCAGTTTTACATTGATCTTACTTTCCCATTTTACGGATACAACAAAGAAGGTGCGAATGTTTCAGAAGGTATTCAGAGAAACTGGTGGAGACAGGGAATGAATGGCTCGATTAAAGCACATTTCGACTGCATCAAGGCTTTTTCTGAAACCGATTTTACTGAAGATTTAAAAAGTGTAGATGTTCCGGTTTTGGTAATGCACGGCGAAGACGATCAAATTGTTCCTTTTGAAACGACGGGAAAAATTGCCGCTACTCTATTGAAAAACGGAAAACTGATTTCTTATCCTGGTTTCCCACACGGAATGCCGACAACAGAAGCAGAAACGATTAATAAAGATCTACTGGAATTTATCAGATCTTAATTTAAAACATTCTATATTTGAGCCACGATTATTCAACGAATCGTGGTTTTAATTTTTTATAAATTAACTAAAATGTGGATTTTAAATAGAAGCCTTTCCTATTCTCTGTAAAATCTTTTTTCATCTCGAAAATTTTTCGTAATTTTGCACACCAATTATCTGCGTGAGGGATAGTAATGAAAAGCCCACAGCAAGCGACAGAATATGCGGATGAGCGAGGACTTGCAATGTATAGCCCGACCCGAATGAGTGAATGAAGCGAAGCGGAATGACGAGTGAGGGAAACGCCCAAAGTAATGTAACAATCTAAAAGTCTAACAATGTAACAATTGATTTTGTCATTGACACACTGGTAAACTGATAAATTGCTACACTTGAAAACAGTATTGATAACAAAAACATAAAAAAGCAAACAATGCCAAAATTAAAAACGAAATCAGGTGCTAAGAAACGTTTTGCTCTTACCGGAACTGGTAAAATCAAAAGAAAAAACGCTTACAAAAGCCACATCTTAACTAAAAAAGAAACTAAGCAGAAGAGAAATCTTACTACTACTTCTTATGTAGCTAAAGTGGATACTAAAAGCGTTCAACGTCAATTAGCAATTAAGTAGTTTTTATAAATCATTATTCGGTTTATAAGAATTCAAACAAATTCAACATTTTAACCCTGAAACGGTGCACCAAAGAGCAACATGTGTTGCCGCCCTTTTCAAAAAAACAATTTAAATTATGCCAAGATCAGTAAATGCAGTAGCTTCTAGAGCTCGCAGAAAAAAATTAATGAAACAAGCTAAAGGTTTTTTCGGTAGAAGAAAGAACGTTTGGACTGTTGCTAAAAACGCGGTACAAAAAGCAATGCAATATGCTTACCGTGGAAGAAAAGAGAAAAAGAGAAACTTCAGATCACTTTGGATTATGCGTATCAACGCAGGAGCTAGAGAGCACGGAATGTCTTACTCTCAGTTTATGGGAGCTCTTAAAAAGAACAACATTGAGCTTAACAGAAAAGTTTTAGCTGATTTAGCAATGAATCACCCTGAAGCTTTCAAAGCAGTTGTAGATCAAGTAAAATAATGTAAAATTTTTTGTTATCAATATAAATCCTGAGTTTTTTGCTCGGGATTTTTTTATTATCTACATTTGCGTATTAATAAAAAAGTCTACCATTTAAAGTGAAAAAACTAACAGGTCTTCTGCTTCTTTCTTTAGCGTCATATAATTTGCATGCGCAGAGTTTTATACAGGCTTATCAAAACAGAGTCAACCAGGTAACACAAGCGAATATCACATCATTACTACAAGATTTCGAATCATTTGGTGTAAAAACTTCAGGTTCAACTGCAAATAACAATACTTTGAACTGGCTTAAAGCTAAATATCAAACTTACGGTTATGCACCAAGCCAAATTACAGAAGATAGTTTTACTGTAAATGGAAATACGACCAAAAATTTAATTATTACAAAAACAGGAACTGTTTATCCAAATACCTACGTCATTATTTGCGGTCACTACGATACAATAGTGGGACCAGGAGTTAGTGATAACGGAAGCGGAACATCTATTTTATTGGAAGCTGCCAGAATTTTAAAAGACATTCCGACTGAGTATTCTATAAAGTTTATTCATTTTTCGGGAGAAGAGCAAGGGCTTGTGGGAAGTTATCATTATGTAAATAATGTGGTTTTTCAAAATGGTGTACGTCAAATGGATATTAGATTAGTTTTCAACATTGATCAGGTTGGGGGCAAATTATCCGCACCAAGTAATTCGGTGAAATGCGAGAGCGATCAGTCTGGTTTACCGGGAAATAATGCCACTTCTTTATCTTTTACACAACAGTTGGCAGCGTGTACAACCCTCTATTCTCCTCTACAAACTGTAATGTCTAATGCATATTCATCAGATTATGTACCCTTTGAAGGTAAGGGAGATATTATCACCGGTTTCTATGAAACTCCACAGAGCCAGAATGAGCACACTGCTAATGATACTTTTGCCAATGTAGACCCAACTTATGTTTTCAAAGTAGGAAAAGCTGCAGTGGGAGCTTTACAACATTTTGCAATTGCATCTTCTGTTTTAGCAACGCATGAAACGAGTTCAAATTTATTAGAAGATATAAAGATCTATCCTAATCCCGCAAAAGATCTTTTGAATCTTGAAATTCCGAAAGAAATTAAAAATTTTAGTTTTGAAATAAAAGATATGAGTGGCAGATTAATTTCGGCTCACGAAAATGAAATGAACATTAATGTTTCAAAATTATCAAGCGGAGTTTATTTATGTACTGTAAAATCCGATGGTGAAACGGTTACGAAAAAAGTGATTATTGAAAAATAATGATTGAATTTATAAGCCACGAATACACAAATATTTATATTTTCTTTGATAATATTTGTGTATTCGTGGCAAAAAATAAATAGGTTGCAATCCAAATAATAATCTTATAGCTTGTAATAGTTATTTGTTTCTGGTTAAAAGAACTTTTTCAATATCTTCTAACTGTACATTCTTAGCTTTCAATAAAATTAAAAAGTGATAAAGTAAATCCGCAGCTTCATTTTTAAATAAATCGTCGTTATTATCTTTAGCTTCTATCACCAATTCTACTGCTTCCTCTCCTACTTTTTGAGCTATTTTATTTATACCTCTTTGAAATAAAGAATAGGTATAAGAATCTTCAACTTTATCATCAATTCGCTGGCTGATTTTTTCTTCTAATTCATATAAAAATCCTTTAACATCTTTTTCTCCAAAACAACTGAAGCTTCCCGTGTGGCAAACGGTATTTGTGGGAATCGCTTTAATTAAAATGGTATCGTTATCGCAATCTGTATCAATACTTTTTACGGTTAAAAAATTTCCTGACTCCTCGCCTTTTGTCCAAAGTCTGTTTTTTGAGCGACTAAAAAACGTGACCATTTTTTCTTTTTTTGTTTTTTCAAAAGCTTCTTCATTCATATAACCCAACATTAAAACCTGTAAAGTTCTATCGTCCTGAATGATGACAGGAACAAGTCCATCCGTTTTATTAAAATCTATTTTCATCTTACCGTAATATTTTTAGTTTTTAATTCACTTTTTAAATTATTAATTTTAATTTCTCCAAAGTGAAAAATGCTTGCTGCTAAAGCTCCTGTTGCTTTGGTTTGATTAAAAACGTTTTCAAAATCTTCAGTTTTTCCTGCGCCACCCGAAGAAATTACGGGAATATTTACGTTTTCAGAAATTAATTTTGTGATCCTTAAATCGAAACCATTTTTGGTTCCGTCTCCATCCATTGAGGTTAAAAGGATTTCTCCAGCTCCTAATTCTTCTACTTTTATAGCCCAATCTAAAGTTCTTAAATCCGAGATTTCCCTTCCTCCTTTTACAAAAACACAATCTGAATGATCAACAAATTTTGTATCTATGGCAACAACGATACATTGACTTCCAAACTCTTTAGCCAAATCAGAAATCAGTTTTGGATCTTTTACCGCAGAAGAATTAATACTAATCTTATCTGCTCCGGCTTCCAAAAGTTTTCTTACATCTTTCACAGAAGAAATCCCACCTCCAACAGTGAATGGAATACTGAGCTCTTTGGCAATGTTTTTCACCAATTCAGCGAAAGTTTTTCGTTCTTCGATTGTTGCGGTAATGTCGAGAAATACCAATTCATCAGCACCTTCATTTTCATATTTTTTTGCCAATTCTATTGGATCTCCAGCATTTCTCAAGCCTTCAAAGTTGATTCCTTTTACCGTAGTTCCGTCTTTTATATCCAAGCATGGAATGATTCTTTTTTTAAGCATTTTATTTAATGGATTACGCAGCGGCGCAAATTTTTTAATTATTTTTTGATAGGATTTTATCCTATCTTTTATTAAATCGTCCCTTCGGGACTCTCTCTGGAAATCTTTGAGTTGCTAAAACTTATTCGTTCTTATTGAGTAATTAGCAGTAACTTAAAATTCCTAATGTGTTTTAAACCTTTTATGCTTAAACAAAACTCTCCAGTTGTTTCAATGAAATTCTTCCTTCATAAATCGCTTTCCCGATAATGGTTCCACTGCATCCGATTTCTTTCATTTTGTAAACATCTTCAATACCCGAAATTCCACCACTTGCAATAAGCTGAATTTTTGTTTTATCTAAAATTTCTTTGTACAAATCTTCTGAAGCACCTTCCAACATTCCATCTTTTGAAATATCGGTGCAGATCACATTTTTAATTCCTTTTTTCTGATAGCCAAGAATAAAATCAATCACATCTTGATTGCTTTCTTCCAGCCAACCTGAAGTTTTTATTTTTCTGTTCTCACAATCAGCTCCTAAAATAATTTTCTCAGAACCATATTTCTCAATTAAACTAAAACAAAACTCAGGATTTTGAACGGCAATACTTCCAATTGTAATTTGCTTTGCGCCTGAATTAAAAGCAATTTCTATATCTTCAATAGTTTTCAAACCACCTCCAAAGTCGATTTGTAAAGACGTTTCTCGGGCTATATTTTCAAGAACTTTTTGGTTGACAATATGTTTAGATTTTGCACCATCCAAATCAACCAAATGAAGATATTTTATTCCGAAACTTTCAAATTCTTTGGCAACTTCTAGAGGATTTTCGTTATATATTTTTTTTGTTCTGTAATCACCTTTCGACAGACGGACGCATTTTCCGTCGATAATATCAATAGCTGGAATAATTCGCATATCTAAAATTTTAAAAAGTTTTGTAATAGCTGACTTCCAATTTTGCCCGATTTTTCAGGGTGAAACTGCATTGCATAAAAATTATCTTTTTGCAAAGACGCACTGAATGGCAAAATATAATCACAAACAGAAGTGGTATTTTCTGACAATTCACAATAAAAACTGTGCACGAAATAGACATCACTTTCTTCTTTAATTCCTGAATAAATGGTTGATTTAAACTCTGAAATTGTGTTCCAACCCATATGCGGAATAATATCTTCTGCAGGAAACTTTTTTACATTAATATCGAAAATTCCCATTCCAACTGTGTTTCCCTCTTCATTATTTTTGCACATTAACTGCATTCCAAGACAAATTCCCAAAACGGGTTGCTTCAAAGTCGGAATTAACTGATCTAATCCTTTTTTCTTTAAAATTTTCATCGTTGAAGACGCTTCTCCAACTCCAGGAAAAATTACTTTATCGGCATTTTTTATTAGCTCAAAATCATCTGTAATGATCGATTCAGCTCCTAATCTGTTTAATGCATTTTGTACAGAACTTACGTTTCCGCCGTTGTATTTTATAATTGCAATCATCTTATAAACTTCCTTTTGTTGATGGCACATTAAAATTTTGATCAGATTGATTTACAGCCATTTTTATTGCTTTTGCAAAGGCTTTAAAAACAGATTCAATCTTGTGATGCTCATTTTCTCCTTCCACTTTAATATTGAGATTACATTTTGCTGAATCGGTAAAAGATTTGAAAAAATGCTCGAACATTTCAGTTGGAACGTCTCCAATTTTTTCACGCTTAAAATTAGCTTCCCAAACCAACCACGAACGACCTCCAAAATCAAGAGCAACTTGTGCTAAACAATCATCCATCGGAAGCAAAAAACCATATCTTTCAATTCCTTTTTTCTTTCCTAAAGCTTTTAAAATTGCTTCTCCCAAAACAATTCCTGTGTCTTCAATGGTGTGATGTTCATCAACTTGTAAGTCTCCGTTAACTTTGATTTTTAAATCTAAATTGCCGTGCTTCGATATTTGTTCAAGCATATGATCGAAAAAATGTAACCCTGTTGAGATCTCAGAATTTCCGCTTCCATCGAGATTGATTTCTATTTCAATTTCTGTTTCGTTTGTTTTTCTTGAAACTTTAGATTTTCTGGGGATTTGCTTTAAATATTGGTAAATTTCACTCCAGTTTTCTGTCGTTAGATTTGCATCTTCATTTTGAATTTTATTAATGAAGATTGATTTTGAACCTAAGTTTTTTGCTAATTGAATATCCGTAATTCTGTCTCCAATCACGAAAGAATTTTCAAGATCGTAATCACCGTAAATATATTTTCCCAACATTCCAATTCCTGGTTTTCTTGTCGGAAGATTTTCACTTTCAAAACTTTTATCGATCAAAATATCATTAAAAATAATTCCTTCATTTTCAAAAGCTTTCAACATCTTTTCATGAGGTTTTATAAAATCTTCCATTGGAAAACTTTTTGTTCCCAAACCATCCTGATTCGTCACCATGACCAATTCAAAATCAAGTTCTTTGGCAATTTTTGAAAGGTTTTGAAAAACTCCAGGATAGAATTCAAGTTTTTCCAAAGAATCAACCTGAAAATCTGCTTGAGGTTCTAGAATCAAAGTTCCGTCACGGTCTATAAATAATATTTTTTTCATGATTAAATACTTTTTAAAACCTGAATTAATTGAATATTTTCTTCTCTGGTTCCTACATTAATTCTGATACAATTTGGAATTTGAGGGCTTCTTTTGCTCGTCAAAATTTCTTTTTCCAACAATTTTTCGTAAACTTTTTCTATATCTTCAAACTCAATCAAAAAGAAATTAGCATCTGTCGGATACACTTTTTTAATACAGTTAACTGATTGAAATTCATTTTTCAACCAAGAAATTTCATTTAAAATACTTTCTATGTTTTGTTTTACATTTTCTTGTTTATCGATGAGCTCAATGACTTTATTTGAGCTTAAAGAATTCACGTTGTAAGGCGCTTTTACAGTATTAATTAACTTAATAATTTCTTTGGAAGAATATGCAATACCGACTCTTGCTCCTGCCATTCCCCAAGCTTTTGAAAAAGTCTGAAGAACAATTAGATTTGGATATTTTTCTAATAATTCAATACAAGATTTTTTACCTGAAAACTCAATATAAGCTTCATCCACCACTACAATTCCATTGAAATTTTTAATGTAATACTCAATATCTTTTACAGAATTTCCGGTAGGATTATTCGGTGAACAAAGGAAAAAAACTTTGGATTTAAAATCTTTTGAAATTTTCAGAAAATCATCTTTTACAATTTCAAAATCTGCATTTAAATCGAGTTTTATTACTTTATTTTCGTTGATAGAAGCGTAAAAACCATACATTGCAAACGATGGATTCATCATTAAAACTGAATCTTTTTTAGGTTCACAAAATACTTTTATAATCAAATCGATGAGCTCATCGCTTCCATTTCCAACTGCGATTTGATTGGCCGAAATATTTTTTATTTCTGAAAGTTTTTGCTTCAATTTTTTTTGAGTAGAATCAGGATAACGGTTCAATTCTCCAAACGGATTTTCATTTGCATCCAGCAAAACTGGGTTTTCAAATTCATTATTGTCCCTAAAACTGATGTAAGGCTGTAATTCCAAAATATTTTTTCTTACTAAATTATTGATGTTAAATTCTTTCATTTTCTTATTTTAATCTGATTGATACGGCATTTTTGTGAGCAAATAATCCTTCTGCTTCGGCCATGAGTTCTATTGTTTTTCCTAAATTTTGGAGTCCTTCTTTTGATAGATTCTGAAACGTAATTTTCTTCACAAAACTGTCTAAAGAAACTCCACTGTAATTCTTTGCAAATCCGTTGGTTGGAAGTGTATGATTGGTTCCGCTTGCATAATCTCCTGCGCTTTCACAAGAATAGTTTCCCAGAAAAACCGAACCTGCATTTTGAATTTTTGGAATATACTGTTCATAATCTTCCAAAGCTAAAATCAAATGTTCCGGAGCATACAGATTGCTGAATTCGAGGGCTTCATCTAAAGAATCAAACAAAATGAAATGACTGTTTTTCAAAGCTTCGTTTGCCAATCCATTTCGTGGAAGTTTCTTAAGCTGTTTTTCTGTTTCTTCGATGGTTTGGTTAAAAATTTTTTCATCAGTTGAAAGAAAAATAACCTGACTGTCGCTTCCGTGTTCTGCCTGAGAAAGTAGATCTGCAGCGCAATATTCTGGAATTGCCTGTTCATCAGCAATGACCAAAACTTCACTTGGTCCTGCAGGCATATCTATTGCGACATTATAATTTTGGCTAAACTCTTTTGCTGCAACAACATACTGATTTCCAGGTCCGAAAATTTTGTAAACATTCGGAATACTTTCTGTTCCTAAAGTCATGGCTGCAATGGCTTGAGCTCCGCCGGTTTTAAAGATTTTTGTAACACCGCAAAGTTTTGCCGTATATAAAATGACAGCATTAATATTTCCATTTTTATCAGGCGGAGTACATAAAATAATTTCCTTGCAACCAGCCAACTGAGCAGGAATTGCCAACATTAAAACCGTAGAAAATAGCGGAGCAGTTCCACCCGGAATATAGATTCCAACTTTTTCGATGGCTCTGTTTTCTCTCCAGCAAACAACTCCTTTTGTTGTTTCAATCTTTTGAATTTCAGTAATTTGTGACAAGTGAAATTTTGTAATATTTTCTTTTGCCTTTTGAATGGCAAGTTTCAATTCTTCACCTATTAAATTTTCTGAACTTTCTATTTCTTCTTCTGAAACTTGAATGTTTTCAATTTCTGCCTGATCAAATTTTTTATTGAGAGCTATTAAAGCCTGATCACCATTTTTTTCAACTTCATTAAAAATATTGGTTATTAATTCTGTCAATTGTTCTTTCTTTAAAACTGGTCTTTTTACCAATTCTGGCCAGCTGTCTTTTTTAGGATATTTATTAATTTTCATCTTAAATCACCATTTTATCGATTGGAATAATTAAAATGTCTTGTGCTCCTTTTTCCTTCAGTTCATCAATGACTTCCCAAAAATGCTCTTCATCAATGACAGAATGAATACTGCTCCAACCCTCTTCGGCTAAAGGAATTACCGTTGGACTTTTTAAAACCGGGAGAACATTTGAGACTTCTGAGATCTTTTCATTGGGAACATTCATCAAAATATATTTTGAGTTTTTTGCCTTTAAAACAGATTGAATTCTGAACAGAAATTTTTCTAAGATTTTTTGCTTGTCATTATTTAGCTGGAATGTTTTTGCAAGAACAGCTTCAGACTTTAAAATGGTAACAGTTTCCCTCAAACCATTTTTAAAAAGAGTACTTCCAGAGCTTACAATATCACAGATTCCATCGGCAAGACCAATATTTGGAGCGATTTCTACCGAGCCGGAAATAACGTGTATATCTGCTGAAATATTATTTTTCTCAAGAAAATTCTTCAATGTGTTCGGGTAAGAAGTAGCAATTTTTTTGCCCTGAAAATAATTGATGTCATCTGTTTCAACTTCTTTAGGAACAGCTATTGAAACTCTGCATTTTGAAAATCCTAAACTTTGAATAATTTCAATATTTTTTTGCTTTTCTGCTAAAAGATTTTCGCCGACGATAGCAATATCAACCACACCATCTTCCAGATATTGTGGTATATCAGAATTTCTTAAATACATGATCTCCATTGGGAAATTGTCTACAGAAACCTTGAGCTGGTCTTTTCCGTTGTTGACGAAAATTCCGCAATCTTTGAGGAGTTGGAGCGATTCTTCGTAAAGGCGACCGCTTTTTTGTATGGCAATTTTTAATTTACTCATTTTATTATTTTAAATCTGAGTAAACGAAAATGATTAATTGAAATAAATTGCCCGGGAAGAATTTAGAAACAAAAAAACCGTCTGTTTACTCAGACGGTTTTTAATTATTTTGATTTTTAACATAGTCATAGATCAACAATTCCGTCTAGCAGAGATGATGATAATAATGATGTACTGTTAAAAAATTCGGTTTCATTGTTGAAATTTTGTGGTACAAATGTAGGACTAATTTTTAATCCCGCAAGAATTTTACGAAATAATTTTTTGATAGAGATCCATCAGTTGATGAGCAATGGGTTCGTCATTGAACTTCTGGACGAACTCAAAACCTTTATCAGAACGGCGTTTTCTTTCAGATTCGCTATCCCATAAAAATTTTATTTTTGATTGAATATCCAGATAATTTTCGGGATCGATATAAACAGAATCTGAACCTCCTGCTTCAGGAAGACAACTTGTATTGCTTGTAATGGTAACTGTTTTTGAAAATAAGGCTTCAATCACGGGAATTCCAAAGCCTTCAAAAAAACTTGGATAAACAAAAATATCAGCAGATTTATAAATGACAGCTAACTCATCCATTGAAACATTTTCTAAAAAATGAATCTGATTTTCTATTTTATTTTTCTCAATAAAATGCTTTATTTTTTGAAAATACTTTGTTTTCTTCCCAACAACTACCAAAGGAATTGTTGTGTCTTTTATTGCTTTAACAATATTGAAAAGATTTTTACGCTCTTCAATCGTTCCAACATTTAAAATAAACCGTTCTGGAAGATTGAATTTCTCTTTAGTTTTCTGAATAAATTCTTCAGATTGTTGCTCTTTAAAAGCTTTGTGACAACCTTGATAAATGACTTCAATTTTGCTTTCCGGAACTTTCAGATATTGAATAATATCTCTTTTGGTCTGTTCTGAAATGGCAATGATTTTATCAGCCGTATTTGCTGCTTTTTTGAATTTCCAAAGATGGATTTTTCTGTCAAAAAAAGAATAATATTGAGGATATCTTACGAATATCAAATCGTGAATGGTGACTATTTTTTTGATGGGTTTTTTGTCCCATTTTAAAGGTAACTCGCCCGATAATCCATGGAATATATCCGCATTTTCTTTTTGTGCATCTTTTCCCATTTTAAACTGTCGAGACATAGTTCCTTTAGAGGTTTCTACAAAGGTAACATTGGAGCTTTCTAAAATATCGGAACCTCTTTCCGATTTATTTTTATTGAGTAGTAAGTATTGATTTTCAGGATAATATTTAGACAAAATTCTGACTAAATCTCTCGAGTAATTCCCTAATCCTGAAGTATTATGAAAAAAACGTTTGGCATCAAATGCTATCTTCATTCTCAGGTTTTATAATGTTTTGGGTAAGCTGTTTTCTCTTCCAGTGTTCAGATTTATCACTGTAAAGGAAGAATTTCCCCAGCTTATATTTAAACTGCATATTATTGTCATAATGCGGTCCCATAAATCGATGCGGAATAGTTGGATCTTCTTTTAAACAGGCTTTAACTGCGTCTGTATAAACGGTTGGTCCGGTTGTTTTGTGTACATTATGAGGATATGGATTGTTTTTGATATTATCTAAGATCATCTCCAAGGTTCTCTGTAAAAATGGGTGTCCTGCAGCATATGCAAGACCCCATTGTACATAATATGTGTGTGGAATTTCATCCGTCACCAAAGCTACATCGTCTTCACGAATAAACTTTTTGATCGGCTTGTTGATTCCGCTGTCTACATCTAGATAAACGCCACCTTTTTTATAAAGAATGGCATATCTGAAAAAATCTGCTTTGGCAGCTCCTATCGTCAGTCTGTTGTAAGCTTTCAAGTATTCAGGTGGAAACTCGTCTTTAAAAAAAGTCTGAATTCTGTTATCATCATAAAAATGATATTCATACTCAGGGTTTTTTTTGAGCATTCTTTTGATATGAAACTTCGTAAGCCAAGGAAGCTTATCGGTTTTAAACGTCTGAAAAATTTGTTTAGGAATTGCCATTTTGCAAAGATTTAAACAGCTACGTTATTTTCTCTTAAAGCATCATTAAGAGAGGTTTTCTTGTCTGTTGATTCTTTTCTCTGACCAATGATCAAAGCACAAGGAACCTGATATTCTCCTGCAGGATACTGCTTCGTATAACTTCCAGGAATTACAACTGAACGGGCAGGAACTCTACCTTTTATTTCGATTGGAGTATCTCCTGTAACATCAATAATTTTTGTAGAAGCCGTCAATACAACATTTGCACCCAAAACAGCTTCTTTTTCAACGTGAACTCCTTCTACAACGATACATCTAGAACCGATAAAACAGTCATCTTCAATAATTACCGGAGCAGCCTGAAGCGGTTCTAAAACACCACCGATACCAACACCACCACTCAAGTGAACGTTTTTACCAATCTGTGCACAGCTTCCCACTGTTGCCCAAGTATCAACCATTGTACCTGAATCTACATAAGCGCCAATATTTACATAAGAAGGCATCAAAATAACACCAGAAGCAATATAAGCTCCTTCTCTTGCAATTGCATGTGGTACAACTCTTACACCTTTTTCAGCATAATTTCTCTTCAAAGGCATTTTATCATGAAATTCAAACGGACCTACTTCAATAGTTTCCATTTTTTGGATCGGGAAATACATTACGACAGCTTTCTTTACCCATTCATTTACCTGCCATCCGTTTTCTGTAGGCTCAGCTGTACGAAGTTCTCCTTTGTCAACCAAAGAAATAACCTCTCTAATCGCCTTTTGGCTGTCTTCATTCTGCAATAAATCTCTGTTGTCCCAAATATTTTCAATAGTTTGTTGTAATGACATAATAATGTATAAAATTTGTTTTAAAAAATCACTGCCAAATATACAAAAAAGTTGGGCAAAAGTGATGATTTAGAATAGATCTAAGTGATTAAAATTTAATTAAATATTTCTATAAAAATCTTCTTACTTTGGCTTTGTACCGGAGATAAATTTTATCGTGTTGGTTTAATAAAAATTCTTCTTCCAATCTGATCTGGGTCTGAATCAGAATATAAGTAATCAGGAAAAAGCTTAGCGAAACTAAGGTAGGTAATGTGAAAAAAAAACCTATTAAACTTACTAAAATTCCAAGAAAAATAGGGTTTCTCGAATAATTGAAAAGTCCGGTTGTGATTAATTCTGTTTTCACATCTTCATCAATTCCTATTCGCCAAGAATTTTTCATTTGAAACTGAGCGATAAGAATCCATATCAAACTTAAAATCAACAAGGCAACTCCTATATATTTAAATATAATTTCTTTGGGTAAATTGATTTTAAAACTGCTGAAAATATCTTCAGGAAAAATGAAAAGTAAAACGGTGTAAATAAAAATAAGGAACAAGGAATATTTAAAATATCTCCCAATTAGTCCGTAAGCGGAATCATCTTTTGGCAAAACATTCGGATTTTTCCCTATTCTTTTTGAAACGATAAAACTTGTTCCAAAAAAAGCGGTCATAAAGAAAATGATAAAAAATAGAGGAATGAAAACTCTGATAAAATCTGTCATAATTATTAATTTTTGACAAATGTAGAGTTCCGTTAAATGCAATTCTATTGCAAAGTTTTAATTTAATTATAAAACTCTTTGAGCGTGAAGATAGGCTTTGTTCCAGTATTTCTCGTTTAAAGAAGAGATAATCACTCCTTTAGAAGTTGAAGCATGAATAAATTTTATTTCGCCATCATTTTCAATAGTGTGAACTATTCCTACGTGCGAAACACGACTTCCGCCTGAAGTGGCAAAAAACAGAAGATCTCCTGGTTTTACTGTTTTAATATCAATCGATTTTCCTGCATCTGCCTGATCTGAAGATCTTCTTGGTAAACTGAAATTGTTATCCTGAAAAACTTTCACGGTAAATCCGGAACAGTCAAAACCTGAAGAAGTATTCCCACCAAATTTATACGGAGTTCCTAAATAAGTTTCAGCATCTTTTAAAAGACTTTTTATAGAACCTGAAATCTTTCTGTCAAAAGAAGAATCTAATTTTCTCAGATTTTCAGATTTTGCAACATTTTTTGAAGGACTTTTCTTAGAAGAAGAAACGTTTTTAGAGCTTCCGCAAGAGACAATAATTGTAGAAGCTATCGCTAAAACAGCAAGATTTTTATATAATTTAATTTCCGAAAAACGCATTTCCATATTCATTTGAAAATCAATTTATTAATACAATACAAATATAAATTATTTTTCTTAATTATACAATAACTATTTTATAACTATACTACAAGTATATATTAATTATATTACAATTTTTAAAAAAATGTTAAAATTTATGGTTATATTTGAAGCTATTTTAAAATTATGGCGACTTACGAAAGTTTCATTAGGCTCAACGGAGCGGTTGGTGATTTGGTTTTTTATAATCTGAATGGTAAAAATGTGGTGCGTAAAAAAAGCGGATTCAATAAAGCTGCCTATAAGAAAAGTCCGACTTATGAAAAAGTAAGACAAAACAGTTTTGAATTTGGTCATTGCTCAAAAATTGGAAAAATAATCCGTTTGTGCATTTCAAAATATATTGAATTGGCGAATGAAGGCCTACTCTATCAACGGTTTGCAAAAGTAATGACCAATATTAAAGATTGGGATGTAGAACATGAAAAAGGAAAAAGATCTGTAAAAACGGGTTTAAAAACTAATGAAGGCCGAAATATACTCCAGCAATTTCAGTTTGGAAATATTCCTAATTTTAATCAGAATACTTATATTTTACTGGGGTTGTGGGATAGAAGTTTACATTTAGATAAGAAAATTGTTGCTGATGAAGTAGCAATCGTCAGTATAAAAATAGATTTTGAAAACTATCTTACTGAATCTTTCGAAGAAGAAATAAAACTACGTAATCAAACTGAATTGATTTTTAAAAACCATTTTTCGGAAGAAGATGATGTGATTCATTTTGTAGCCATAAAGAAAGCTTCTCAAATTGTACAAATGGGATTTGTTTAAAATAAAAAAATCGGCTGCAAACAGAGTTTGCAGCCGATTTTAATTTATAATAGTTTTATCTATTTATTTTTTTGTCCAGACCAAGATCCGCTTCTTGCAGGAGTTGGCGATTCATTTACCCAATTTCCGCTACCTTTTTCTTCAACGTTTAATGTTCCGTTAAACTGTCCGTCTGCAGGTATAACCAATTCAGCAGTTAATTGACCAGATCTGTCTAGAAATCCTGAAATATTATAGTTTTCATTACTCGTTTCATTATACATTGTTCCGGTAACTTTTCCGTCGGTGGCAACTACGAATTTCCAAAGACCTTTTTCGGTTCCTTCGTAAGTTCCAGACCAAGTTCCTACATAATCAACAAGGGTTTCGTCATCTGCAGTACATCCAATTAATGAAAAAATAGTCAATAAAAGTAAAAATAGTTTCTTCATAGGTTACAATAGTTTATGAAATAAGTTTATTTATTCAATTTATTCTTAAAAATAGTCTGAAAAATTCAGGATAGTTTTTAAAATTAACACTATCTCTATATTTTTAGAATTGGGCAAATATATCAATTTAATTTTATAGTTTAATATTTTACAGGAGATAATTTTTAACGGTTTGAAGTAAATTTATTGTAAAATATTATTTTTCATAACTATTATTTTTTTTAACGTGATAAAAACTCTATTTAAAGGTAATTTAATTAAAAAAGCTTAAGATTTTCGGAATGTGACTGGAATCATAAACGATTGGTTAGCCTAACGTTTAGATTTGAGCAATCTAATAACCACAAAGATTTGGATTTGAATAAATAAAAAAACCTTCCAATTCGGAAGGTTTTTTCATGATAGAAGTGGAGAATATCGGACTCGAACCGATCACCTCAACACTGCCAGTGTTGCGCTCTAGCCAGATGAGCTAATCCCCCATTTTTTCGGAAGCCGTACAAAAGTAGCTATTTAAAACACATACGCAAACTTTTTATTAAAACTTTCTTTTATTTGCAAACTATTTTTGAATGATATTATGAATTAAATTTAAGACAATCAATTAATTATCATTATTTATTGGCTGTTTTTTAAGTGTAAAACTCTTTGTAAAAAAGACTGTTTGGCGATTTTTTCTTCTGCTTCATTAATTGCTTTTAGTAAATGATTCTCATTATCTGCTATTTCTTCCAATACTTTGGAGATGATTTCCCATGCTGGTTTCATTTTTTCTATCAATTCAATGCCTTTTGGTGCCAATTCAATTAAGCGTTTGCGTTCATCTGTTTTATCTTTTTTAGATATAATCATTTGTTGCCTTTCAAGTTCTCTTAAAAGGCTGATTGTGGAAGGATGTGTATATCCTATTTCATTGGCAATTTCTACAACGCTGAGTGTATTTTTGTGATGTAATGTAAAGATTACCGGAAACCATTTGGGTTCGAAATCTATTCCAAATTCTTTATAAACTAAGGCTCCCTCTTTACGCAATTGCTCGCTGAGACGTTGTAATCTTGTAGATAAAGCTAAAGTTCCGGATTCATTGATGACATTCATAAACTATGATTTTAGATTAAGAAAACAAAATACATTATCGGCATTCATTAAAGGAAATTTTGAAGGAAGCAATTCTTTTTCAATGACTTCGAAGTGATTTCGTTCGTAAAAACGCAATGCTGCTTTCAGTATCGATACTGTTCCTAAATATACTTCTTCTATTCCGTTTTTCTGGCAATAAGCAATCAGGGTTTCTAATAGTTTCTGAGCGATACCATGTTCTTTTCCTCTGAATTCTTTTTTCACAAACATTTTTCGAATTGCCGCTGCTTTTTCATCAAATTTAACCAAAGCAATGGTTCCTACAAGCTCACCGTTTATGAAAGCTCCCCAAAAACTTCCGCCATTGGCAAAATAAAAATCTGCAATTTGCATAAGATCCGGCTGATCTTCTATTGTAATGGGAACATTAAATTCTTTTTGCTGAATATTCAGAACCAAGTCTATTATTTCTTTTGAATAAGTATTGTTTACAAGTTTAATTTCTAACATATGATTTAATTTATGTACAAAACTACGTAGTTAGCTACGTATATGCAATAAAAAATTAAAATATAATTTTAAAATATAGAAAATCAATTGTTTGCAATTTAAAATAAAAAGACGTGCACTGTTTCCAGCACACGTCTTAACAAGATTTGAATATATAATAACTAACTTTCCGTTATTTCCATCCGCCGCCTAAAGCTTGGTATAAATCTACTGCAGCTTTCATTTTACTGTATTCTGCATTTGAAATATTAAGCTCGGCGTTCAATGAGTTTACACTTGCATTTAAAACTTCAAGGTAATTTGCCATACCGTAGTTGACCAGTTCCTGAGAATAATCAACCGATTTTTTATAAGAATCAAGCTCTTTTTTCTTTAAATCTATAAAAGAATCCTGAACCGAAAATACTCTTATCGCATCTGAAACTTCTTTTCCTGCAGTCAGAATAGACTTTCTGAAATTAAGATAAGCTGTTTCTTTGTTGGCTAAACTTACATCGTAATTGGTTTTGATCTGTCTCTTGTTTAAAATAGGTTGTGCCAAACCAGCTACAACATTTGCAAAAAGAGAGTTTACACTAAACAAATGATCGATATCTACCGACTGTACTCCACCGCTTCCTGTTAGTTTTAAGGTTGGATAAAACTGAGCTTTGGCAACATTGGTCAACTCGAAAGCATTCATCAAATTAAATTCTGCCTGCATCACATCCGGGCGATTTGACAGCAAACTTGCAGGATATCCTAAAGCTAAACTCTCCGGTAATGACTGTGATTTTAAAGAGGATCTTGCAATGGTTTGTGATGATTCACCCATCAATAAGCTCATCGTATTTTCCAAAAGTTGAATTTGAGTATCAATGTCGATCAATAAAGATTTAGCATTATAAACCAACGCCTGACTTTGCTGAACTGCAACTTCAGTCAATGTTCCAGCGTCTTTTAATGCTTTTGTAGTTTCTAAATTATTTTCTCTTACTTTAATTGTTTCCTCAATGATTCTTTTCTGATCATCATAAGTCAACAACTGGAAATAAGCAGAAGCAATGGATGCAACCAGGTCACTTTTCACAGCTTTATGAGCTGCTAAAGTTCCCAAATAAGTTGCTAACTGAGCTTTTTGCTGAGACTTCATTTTTCCCCACAAATCTGCTTCCCAACCGATTGTTGCTGTAATATCAAACTGATTGACATAACGTCTCTCTCCGATGATCTGACCAAACTGTGTGTTGATCGACTGTGTCTGAAAAGTGTAGTTCGGGCCTATTGATAAAGTAGGTTCGTAAGCTGCTTTTGCCTGTTTTAAATAAGCTTCTGCAGAAGTAATACTCTGTACTGCAATTCTTACATCAAGATTGTTTTCCAAAGCTTTTGTGATGTGCCCCTGAAGAATAGGATCTGTGAAGATCTCTTTCCAGGAAACATTCGCAATACTTGTACTGTCTTGAGGCAGCATATCGGTACGGAATAGTTTTTCGTCAACTGCAGCTGCAGGTCTTTCGTACTCTTTTCTTACCATACAAGATGATAAAACAGCGAACGTGACAACTGAAAAAGCAGTTCCTTTTATTATTATTGATAAATTTTTCATTATTTAAATCTTAAAGATTTCTTATTCAGCTAAGTTCATTTCTTCGTGCTTAATCGGTTTTATTTTTTCCTGTAAAGTCTGGAAAATCACATATAAAACCGGAATCACAAATACTCCCATAATGGTACCGATCAATAATCCAATCGATGCACCTGTTGCAATTGATCGGTTACCAACCGCACCAATTCCGCTTGCTAAAACCAATGGTAATAAACCGAAGATAAATGCCAATGAAGTCATCAAAATTGGTCTCAATCTCGCTTTCGCTGCATTTACGGCAGACTCTACAATCGTTTCGCCATGATGTCTTCTCTGAACAGCAAATTCGATAATCAAAATCGCATTTTTCGCCAACAAACCGACCAACATAATCAATGCAATCTGGAAGTAAATATTGTTTTCCAAGCCCATTATTTTCTGTCCGAAATAAGCTCCCATTACCCCAAGAGGAAGTGAAATTACCACAACTAAAGGAAGAATGTAACTTTCGTACTGAGCAGAAAGAATGAAATAAACAAAAACCAAACTCAAAGCAAAAATCAATAAAGTCTGAGATCCTGAATTTAATTCTTCTCTTGTAAGACCTGTAAACTCAACATCGTAATTTTGATCAAGTGTTTCTTTAGCTACCGCCTGAACCGCAGTAATTGCATCTCCCGAACTGTAGCCAGCCTTGTTTGCTCCTGTAATTTTTACTGAAGTAAATAAGTTGTAACGTCCAACAGATTGTGGTCCATAAGATTTCGTCAATGTTACAAATTGTGAAATAGGTGACATCTCTCCAGAGCTTGTCTTAATATAATATTGATTAAGATTTTCAGCATTTACTCTGTTTTCAGGAAGAGCCTGAATCATTACTCTGAATTGTTTTCCGTATTTGGTAAAGTCAGCACTGTAAATTCCACCGACGTATCCTTGCATGGTAGACAAAATATCATTTACAGAAACTCCTTTTTGTTTAGCTAACGGAACATTGATCTCCATTAGATACTGAGGATATTTTGTGTTAAATGAAGTCTGAGCAAATTCAATTTCCGGTCTTTGCATCAGGTTTCCAATAAACTCATTGGTTTTAGCGTCAAGCTGAGCAAAATCACCTCCCGATTTATCTAAAAGTACCATCTCAAAACCTGCACTACTACCAAAACCCGGTACACTTGGAGGCTGGAAGAAAACAACTTTAGCATCAGGAACTTTTCCTGCAAGACCAAATAATCTCTTTGTGATTTCTTCAGATGATAATCCATCCCCTTTTCTTTCATCAAAAGGTTTAAGCTTAACAAAGGCAAGACCGTTATTACTTCCGTTTCCGGATAATAATCCTCTACCTGTAGAAATAGTTACATTCTGAATTCCAGGAATCTGCAATGCATTTTTCTGTAAAGTTTTCAGAACATTATAGGTTCTTTCCATAGATGCTCCCGGAGGAAGCTGTACATCTGTAAAGATAATCCCTCTATCTTCTGTTGGTACGAAACCTTTTTTCATGCTTCCATTTGCCCAATAGATAATTCCTCCGGTAACGACAAGAATTACTAAAGTCACCCATTTATGTTTAATTAAAAAATTAAATCCTCTTCCATAACGCTCAGTTGCTGTTTTGAAACCGATATTAAATTTATAGAAGAATTTCTGAATGAAGTTTTTATTTTTATAATCTTCGTGATGATCTTCGTGAGGTTTTAAGAATAATGAACATAAAACCGGACTTAACGTTAATGCGTTTACCGCCGAAATGATGATCGCAATAATTAAGGTAATCCCAAACTGTTGATAAAATACTCCGGTAGGACCGGTAATAAATGTAACAGGAATAAATACCGCCGCCATTACCAATGTAATTGAAATAATCGCACCTGTAATTTCGTCCATTGCTTCTACTGTTGCCTTTTTAGCATTAGAAATTCCATGCTCCATTTTAGCGTGAACTGCTTCGACGACGACAATCGCATCATCTACCACAATACCAATTGCTAAAACTAAAGCGAAAAGCGTTAATAGGTTTAATGAATATCCAAAAAGATTCAAGAAGAAAAACGTTCCCACAATCGATACCGGAACCGCGATCGCCGGAATCAATGTTGATCTGAAATCCTGTAAGAAAATATAAACTACAATAAATACCAAGATAAATGCTTCGATCAAAGTATGAATTACTTTTTCGATAGATGCATCTAGGAATTCGTTGGTATCAAAGTTGAAGGTATATTTTACTCCTTCAGGATAAGAACTTTCATTTTCTTTAAGCTGTTTTTTGATGTTTTCGATAATCTCCTGAGCATTAGATCCCGGAGTTTGAAATACTCCCATACTGATTGATGGATAATCTCCGTTTTCACCGACTCCGCTGTAAGATAATCCGCCCAGTTCTACTTTAGCAACATCTTTCAGCATTAAATTCTGTCCGTCTGGAAGAGATTTGATGATAATGTCATCGTATTGTTCCTTTTCACTGAACTTTCCTACATATTTAATGATATATTCAAAAGAACTTCCGCTGTTTTGTCCTAAAGATCCTGCTGCAGCTTCTCTACTCTGATCATTAATTGCATTGGTAACTTCAGTTGGTGTAATTCCGTAAGCTGCCAATTTTGCCGGATCAAGCCATACTCTCATCGAGTAATTTTTTCCACCAAAAACGTTAGCTTCACCTACTCCATTAATCCTTTGTAGATTAGGAATTACGTTTATATTCAAAAAGTTTTGAAGATATACATCATCAATATTTTTATTTTCTGAATAAAAAGAAAGATACATCAACGCACTCGTTTGTTGCTTCTGAGTTACAACACCCGCACGCGTAACTTCACTTGGAAGTAGCGGGCTTGCTCTTGAAACACGGTTCTGAACGTTTACCGCAGCAATATCTGCATCTATTCCCTGTTTAAAAAATACCTGAATCTGAGCTGAACCATCATTTCCTGCTGTTGAAGTAATATAATCCATCCCTTCAACCCCATTGATTTGTTCTTCTAAAGGAACAACCACACTCTTCATTACGGTTTCAGCATTGGCTCCCGTATAATTGGCTCTCACACTCACCGTTGCCGGAGCAATATCGGGATATTGTGTAACCGGAAGTGCTGTAAGTCCCAAAACACCGAGAATAACGATGATAATGGAGATTACAGTGGATAAAACCGGTCTGTTAATAAAGTTCTTTATCATTAGAATTTCGGTTTTACTGATTGAACGAGACTATCCATGCTGATTTTTTTAGGTTTTACCGCTGTACCTGGCTTCACATTTCCTGTTCCGGCTGCAATAATTACTTCACCTTTTTTAACCCCAGATTTTATTAAAGCTAAATTGTCTATTCTTTCAATGACTTCAACAACTGTATTTCGTGCTGTATCTTTTTCAACTTTATATACGTAAACAATTCCTTGCTGTTCGTAAGTTGCGCTTTCCGGTACGACTAAAACATTGTCATAATGTTTAGGGAATCTGATGGTTCCGCTATTTCCGTTACTCAAAAGTTTTTGAGCATTCTTAAACGAAACTCTAAATTGAATAGTTCCTGTTGTAGGATCTAAAGAACCTGTAATAGCCTCAATTCTTCCTTTTTCAGGATAAATACTTCCGTTTGCCAACTGAAGTTCAACCATCGGAAGGTTTTTTATTTTCTCTGGAACATTTGCTCCTACAGATTTTTCTAAGAAATCGAAATACGCTTTTTCATTCATTGAAAAATAAGCGAATATCTCTGAAGTATCTGAAATTGTAGTTAAAGCAACCTGATCTGTAGGACCAACCAAACTTCCCACTTTTAAAGGAAGCTTACCAATAACCCCTGAAATAGGAGCCCGAATCACTGAATAATCAATGTTTGCTTCTACTCCTTTATAATTAGCAACGGCTTGTCTTTTAGCAGCAATTGCCTGTTGTAAACCAGCTTGAGCCTGAACTAAATTTGCCTGAGCAGTCTGTAACTGAACATTACTAATAATGTTTTTCTGAACAAGAGGTTTCAGTTTATTTACTTCTACATTAGCCGCATTTACCTGAGCTTGAGCAGCAGCGATATTAGATTCGGCTGCGCCAATTCCTGCTTTTGAAGCAGCGGCATTTTCCGTTAAAATGTTAGTTTCAAGACGGAACAAGGGCTGTCCTTTAGTTACATACTGACCTTCATCTACCAAAACCTGGGTAATATAACCCTGAATTTTTGCTCTGACATCATTATTAACTCTACCTTCAATACTTGCAGGGAAAGTGTCGTACCCTACTATATTTTTATTCTCTACCGAAACCACAGGAAAAGGTTTTGGGCCATCCTGTTTCGGAGCTTCTTTTTTGCAGGCAGTCAACGAAAATGCTGCTACAGAAAATAGTATAAGCTTGTTTGTCATTTTATAGTTTATTAAGAGATTCCTGAATATTTGTTATGTTTTTATTTAAAAGAGCTTTGTAGACTTCAATTCTTTCGTCTTCTTCTTTATGCTCTGTTTTTCTGAAGTTTTTTAGATCGTCTAACAGTTTTAATTCATCCTGCATTTTTTGAACAATTTTTTCAAACCTTATTTTTTTATAATCATCGTTGGCAAAAAAATAACGCTTTCTTTCATCCATTTTATTAACGTCAATAATTAATTCTGAGCTAATAAGTAAATTAAGATTGGTAGAAACCGAGCTTTTGCTTGCTGAAAAGACTTCAACAAACTCATCAAAGGTAATTCCTACCTTATCGAAATCGAAAATGAGGTAGGAATAAATTTTTGAAGCCAGAGGTGGCAGATTGAGAACAGTGCCGTAAAACTTCACAGCATCCTGAAATATTTTCTCATCTACTTCTAGACTTTTTTTCATTATTGAAAATTTTCTCAAATGTAGAGATTAGTTCGGAACTAAACGAACAAAGGTGATAGAGTTTATAAATAAACAGTTTCTTAAAGAATCAATGAATATCGATTTAACCTTTTGTGCTTTTTTAAATCATAACTTTTTCAACGGCTTTTACTCATCTCTTTTCAGGAAAATATTTAAATATGTATCAATTTCAAAATATTCGTTTTGGCGTTTAACTTTGAGTTTTAATTTTTGGTTAGGTTTAAGTTTTTTTTCAAACTTTTCTATATTTAATTTTTTAACAGACTTTTTATTGATTTCTAAAATTTCGTCGTTATGACGTAGTCCTTTTTTGTAAGCATCACTTTCTTCATATATACTGCCAACAGACCAGCCTTTATCTACATTTTCTATTTCAATCAAAATAAAAGATTTGTATAAATCATCTGTAGGTTTGTTGAAATTTTCATTTGGTTTTACCCAAATTTTATACTGAGTCGGATGATAGATGATATCAAAATTATCTAACATATCGTTGCCAATAATACCGATGTAATTTTCGTTTTTCGAAAGTGCTCCAATGCTATCATTACTTACATCTATTTGGTGGTCGGTTAGTTTGAATTTGTCAAATTTTACTTCTGAAGCAAACAGAGAATACCCCATATGTAATCCACTTACACCACCATTATTCCTATAAGTTACTTTTTTACTATTTAGGATGTCTTTATTATTTGCAAGCTCACTTGTTAAGACTGTTTCTTTAGAACCTGTATCAATTAAGAAATCTCCCTTTATAGTTGTGTTGTCGTTTAGCGTTAGTTCCATTGGGAGATACATAAAATAACCATCAAATTTAATTGCAACTTCCTGATAACTATCATTTATTGTAGGGTTAAGTATAATTTTCTGTGTGATATAATTAACTTCAAATGGTGTGGTGCCAAAATTCGAAAATCCTACAATTCCGTCTATATTCTTGCCCAAAGGTTTTTTCAAATTATGAATCATATTATACTTCGAAAAAAATGTATTGTCAATAACAGAAAATTCAACCGTATCAAGAATTCTGGTCATTTTCACTGGATTATTCCCAACGCCTGCATTTTCAGATTCAGAGAAATCATTAAAAGACATTTTCTGATTTTTATAAAAAGTACTGTCTATAAGCAACCAAGGTGACCCTGTATCAAAATAGAAATTTCCTTCATCATATTGATTAATTTTCAGATTAATACTAATATGTCTTCCTGTATTTTTGAATTTAACATATTGTTCTTTTTGCTGATAAATATTCTTTGAACATGATAGCAACAGCGAAGAAAAAATTATTAAAATAGATAATTTAGTCATTTGTGTATATGAAAATGATTTACCAACAAAAATAAAAGAATTTCAAAGCTTTTTCACGAAAAACATCAAATAATAAGTACTTTTTCATAAGCTTTTCTTACACCACCTGCAAGAACAACTTCACCACAATAGGAGTAACCTTTAGACTCTAAAATTTTAAGCATGGCAAGGTTGTCATAGTTTGTATCAACTTTGATACTTAAAACATTCTGAGATTTTGTGAAATCTTCAATATAATCAAAAAGTTTTTTGGCAAGTCCTTGACCGGCAAAATTTTCTGAAACGGCTACCCTATGAATAACCACAAATTCTCCTGTTGTTAACCAGGCTCCTTCAATTGAACTGTAGGCTGGTTCGTCGTTGAAAATCAGCGCAACGTAAACCGCAACATCATTATTAACTGTCAAAACATGACCAAATCCTTTTTCAACATCACTTTCTACGGTTTGTAAATTGGGATATCCGTTTTGCCATTGATCACTGCCATCTTTTCTTCTGCGTTCGATGGATTGCTGAATAATTTCCCAAATAATATCTATATCTGTTGCATTTGCTTTTCTAAAATGGATTTCGTTTTTATTATTCATAAGAGGTTTATATTACAAACTTGAAAATTGGGAAATAACATAATCAGTGCCAAATGTTTTCCATTAAAATTTTATTAAGAATATTATATTTAAAAGTTTGGTGCTAAAAAAACCGAAAATTAATGAGAATTAATTTTCGGTTCCGAAGTAGTAAAATTTAAAATTATGAAATTTTTTATTGATTTTGATTTTGTTGAAGATAGGCATCGATAATCTCGAATGCTTTCTTCTCGTCATGTAAATCTACCATTACTTTTAAACTTGTCGCTGTAGGCGTTGTTGTAAAAGTCAGATAATTATTTTCAACATCATTCGTTATCTGTGCATCATCTAACTTTGACTTTATTAACTGAATTTCGGTAGATTTATCGCTTTCAAAAACTGATACTCTCGTGTTACGTTCCATATAATATACATTTTGAGTATCTAAATATAGGACGTTTTTTTCAGAATTCCAAATTTTGAAGTTTTAAATTTTATTAATGTTGTTTTCAATTTTATCTAAAGCGATCTGAATTTCCTCTGTTGTAACATTCAAATGTGGTCTGAATCTTATTGACTGATCTCCACAAGCAAGAATGATTAAACCATCATTATACAGCTCATTTCTGATGTGATCTCTTTGTTCGCCCGAAGGTAAATCTATTGCGCACATCAAACCTTTTCCTCTTGCATTAGATAATTTTTCAGGATATTTCTGAGCTAAATTTTGCAGACCTTCCAAAAGATATTCACCTACAATATTGGCATTCTCTAAAAGGTTTTCTTTTTCGATAACTTCCATCACCAATTGGAAACGAAGCATATCAATAAAGTTACCGCCAAAAGTAGAATTGATTCTAGAGCTTTCTCTGAAAACGTTATTTGGTATCTCGTCAAACTTTTCTTTATTCGCCAAAACACCACAAACCTGAGTTTTTTTACCGAAAGAAATAATATCCGGTCTTATGCTTAAATGTTCAAAAGCCCACATTTTACCGGTAATTCCGATTCCTGTTTGTACTTCATCGAAAATTAATAAAACTTCATGCTCGTCGCAAATATTTCTTAAACCAACAAAGAATTCGTCTCTGAAATGATTATCACCACCTTCAGCTTGTATTGGCTCAATAATGATACAAGCAACTTTATCAGGATTTGCAAGAATTGCTTCTGTGATTTGGATTAACGCTAAATTTTCGTTCTTAATGGTTTCTTCTAAATTCTCTTCTGTGATTGGGAAATGTAATTTAGGATTAAGAATTCTTGGCCATTCAAACATCGGGAAATACTGATATTTTCTTGGGTCTGAAGTGTTGGTTAAGCTTAAAGTATAACCGCTTCTTCCATGAAATGCCTGTCTGAAATGGATGCAGATTCCAGCTTCAAGATCTAATCCTTTTTCGAAATTTTTTCTTGTTTTCCAGTCGAAACATGCTTTCATCGCATTTTCAACACCTAAAGCTCCGCCTTCAATAAAAAATGCATACTGCAATTCTTTAGGTAAAACTACTCTTTCGAAAACTTCAAGAAAATGAGCATATTCTTTAGAATAAACATCGGCCAAAGTAGGTTTGTTGACTGCCATTTTTCCCAGCCAATCAGACTTTTCAACCAAATAAGGATGATTGTATCCAATAGAAGCTGAGCCGAACATTGAAAACATATCCAGGAAATTTTTCCCTGAAACTGAATCGTGAATCCAAGATCCGTGAGAGTTTTCGATATCCATTACAAAATCAAAACCGTCTGCTAAAACGTGTTTACCTACTGTTTCTTTTACTTTATTTGACTGAATTTCTAATATATTGTTCATATTAATTTTAAAATTTTTTAAGTGAAATGGATTAAGAGATTCTGTGCATTCATCTCAGAATCTCTTAATTCTAAATTATTTTAAAGATCAAATTTAATTCCTTGAGCCAATGGAAGACTTGCGGTATAGTTAATAGTATTGGTTTGTCTTCTCATGTAGTATTTCCAAACATCAGAACCAGATTCTCTACCGCCTCCTGTTTCTTTTTCACCACCGAAAGCTCCACCAATTTCTGCACCAGAAGTTCCGATATTTACATTAGCGATTCCACAATCTGAACCTGCATGAGAAAGGAATAATTCTGCTTCTCTCAAATTCTGAGTCATAATTGCCGAAGATAAACCTTGCGGAACATCATTCTGAATGGCAATCGCTTCTTCTAAAGTTTTGTATTTGATTAAATATAAAATCGGTGCAAAAGTTTCGTGTTGTACGATTTCGTAAGAATTTTTAACTTCAGCGATACAAGGTTTTACATAACATCCAGATTCGTAATCTTTACCTGTTAAAACTCCGCCTTCAACAACGAATTTCCCGCCTTCTTTTTTACACTTTTCAATTGCCAGTTCGTACTGATTTACAGCTTGAACATCGATAAGCGGTCCAACGTGCATATTTTCATCCAATGGATTTCCGATTTTTAACTGTCCGTAAGCTTTTGCTAAACGGTTTTTCACTTCATCATAAACAGATTCATGAATAATCAGTCTTCTTGTAGAAGTACATCTTTGTCCTGCAGTTCCTACTGCTCCGAAAACAGCTCCGATAATTGACATATCAAGATCTGCATCTTTAGAAATGATGATGGCATTATTTCCTCCTAATTCTAAGATTGATTTACCAAATCTTTCAGCAACTTTAGAAGAAACCATTCTTCCTACTTTTGTAGAACCTGTGAATGAAACTAAAGCAACGCGTTTGTCATCAACTAATTTTTGGCCGATTGTGTGATCTGCAACCAATACACTTGAAATTCCTTCAGAAAGATTGTTTTCTGCTAAAACTTCATTCATAATATTCTGACATGCAATCGCACAAAGAGGAGTTTTTTCTGATGGTTTCCAGATGGTAACGTTTCCACAAATCCAAGCTAAAGCTGTGTTCCAAGCCCAAACTGCTACCGGAAAGTTGAATGCTGTGATGATGCTTACAATTCCAAGCGGATGATATTGCTCGTACATTCTGTGACCTGGTCTTTCAGAATGCATTGTATAACCGTGAAGCTGTCTTGATAAACCTACTGCAAAATCGCAGATGTCTATCATTTCCTGTACTTCACCAAGACCTTCCTGTAAAGATTTTCCCATTTCGTAAGAAACAAGCTTTCCAAGATCATCTTTGTATTCTCTTAATTTTTGCCCAAGCTGACGTACAATTTCTCCTCTTTTTGGAGCAGGTACCGTTCTGAATTCCAGAAATGCTTTTTGAGCAGATTCGATTACTTTGTCGTAATCTTTCTCGTTTGATAGTTTTACTTTGGCGATTAATCTTCCGTCTGCCGGAGAATAACTTTCTATAGATTTTCCTGATGCAAAAAATTTCCCTCCCGTAGAAGTTCCTTTGTTTTCATCTTTGATTCCTAAATTTTTTAATGATTTTTCAATTCCGAAATCTTTGATTTTCTTTGACATAAAAATTTAACTTTTCGTTTTGCCTAAGATAGAAAATATTACTTAAATGGGAAATTTAATTTTTTTTAACTGGTTTTATTTGGACTAATTATAAACATGCTTATCTTTGTAAATAACATTTATAATTGCAGAAATGGAAACGAAAGAAGCTATAAACGAAGAAAATGTAGAAAAAAAATCAAGGTGGAAGAAAATGCTTAAGAAATTCGGTATTGGCGGAATCATCTTTTTTACGGTAAAAGGAATTATCACTTCTACGCTGATTTATTTCTTAGGTAAAAATTTCTGGAGCATAATCAGCGGTTATTTTACAGGAATTTTTCAATAAAAAAAGCAAAGAAAATATTCTCTGCTTTTGATTTTGTTTTGCCATTTATTTTATTCTTTTTTCTTTCTCCCGGCATTGATTAAATTCTGATTAAGAAGATACTCAATCTGCCCGTTGACGCTTCTAAACTCGTCATTTGCCCATTTTTCAAGAAGTTTATAGGTAGACTCATCTATCCTTATCACGAAAGATTTTTTGCTTTTGTTTTCGGGAGAGTTCTGAGCTTTTTCTGATTTCATTTTGTTTGTTTTTCTATTTGCAGCTTTGTTTTTAAACGCAAAGAGTACAAAGATTTTTCTTAAATTATTGAGAATATTTTTCGCTCAGCAAAGAACGCTGTAACTAATCTTTATAGCTAGAATCAGGTTTTTTTCTCAAACTTAACCTTAGCCTCAACCTTAATTATACAACGTTCCCGCATTTAAAATTGGCTGCGCTGCTTTTTCACCACAGAGAACAACCATTAAATTACTTACCATTGCTGCTTTTCTTTCGTCATCCAATTCAACAATATTTTCTTCCGAAAGTTTCTTTAAGGCTAAATCTACCATTCCGACTGCTCCTTCTACAATCTTAGTTCTTGCTGCAACAATTGCTGTTGCCTGTTGTCTTTGAAGCATTGCTCCTGCAATTTCAGATGCGTATGCCAAGTGTGAAATTCTTGCTTCCTGAATGATAATTCCTGCTTTTGAAAGTCGGTCTGTTAATTCCTGTTCCAGAATCGAATTGATCTTTTCACCGCCTTCTCTTAAAGTAATTGGAGCGTGATCGTCTTCCAAATTATCGTAAGGGAAACTCATTGCCAAATGACGAACTGCCGCCTCACTCTGCATTTTTACAAAATCTGAATATCTTTCTACATCAAATGCAGCTTTGTAGGTGTCTCCTACTTTCCAAACCATAACAACCGCGATTTCGATAGGGTTACCCATTTTATCATTTACTTTCAAAGTCTGTCCCTGTAAGTTTTCTGAACGTAAAGACATTTTCTGAGATGAATACAAAGGGTTGATAAAAAACAGCCCGTTGTCTTTTACAGAGCCAACATATTTCCCAAAGAAATTTAAAACTCTTGAATGATTAGGTTGAATAATCATTAAACCTTTCAATAAAAAACAGGTAATAAAAAATGAAATAATTGAAATAATGATATAAGTGATATCCTGATTTTCTCCATCATTAATACCATAAATAAAAAGATAAGCTGAACCTCCCAATAAAAGAAGAGAGATTACGAGTGCCAAATAACCTGACATTGGTTTTAAAGTTTTTTCCATAAATGTAATTTTAAAGTGATATTATTTTGATATCATAAAGATATGAATTTTTAGTTATTAGTTATTATATTTCTTAATCTTCTTTTCTTATGGGCGTATTTTTTTAGTTAAAAATTTTTACTGTTTTAAACAAAAAAAATCCCGAAAATAATTTTCGGGATTTCTATAAATATATGAATGATTTATTTTTTCTTTAAAGCAACAAACTTAAAGTAAGATACTAATGCTAAAGTAAACATGGCTGCTAAACCGATATATACCCAAGCCGGAATTGGAACAGGATCTCCTGCTGCATAAGAGTGAAGCCCGCTTAAGTAGTAATTTACTCCGAAATACGTCATTACCATAGAACAGAAAGCAAACATTGTCGCTACGCTGAATGCCCATCTGCTTCTTAATCCAGGAACCAATCTCATGTGTAAAACAAATGCATACACCATAATTGAGATAAATGCCCATGTTTCTTTTGGATCCCAGCTCCAGTATCTCCCCCAAGATTCATTCGCCCAGATTCCACCTAAGAAGTTTCCTACGGTTAATGCAAAAAGTCCGATTGTTAAAGACATTTCAGATACAATTGCTAATTCTTTTAATGTTGAATCATTATGCAATTTGAACTGTTTTTTATCTGTAATGATATAAAATATCAGTGTAATTACAGCAATAATCATCGACAATGCAAAGAAACCGTAACTCGATACAATAATAGCAACGTGTACAACTAGCCAATAAGATTTAAGAACCGGTGCCAAAGGTGTAATCTGCGGGTTAAGTGCTACTGCTCCATGAGCAAAGCCCATCATGATCACCGCAACCATAAATCCTGCTGCCGGAATTAATGCATTAGAATGGTTTTTATTTGATAATTTATTTTCAGAATCTTGTTGTTTCAATTTTGGATTTCCGAATCCGAAATAGAACATCATCCCTGCTGAAACTCCTATCCATGAAATGAAAATAATTGCTTCGTAACCGTTACTCCAAGGAGCGTGACCAGAAATATACCATCTTGCAATCAGTCCTAAAAAGTGTACAACGTAACCTACAAGACCAAGATAAATAATTCCTTTAATGATATTATTAAGAATTTTGGTAGGTTTAAATAATTCTACAAAACCTAAAATAAATACCAAACCACCAACGATAGTGTAGAAAATTAATAAGAAAAAATTGATATTTGCTTTATTAATAAAAACTTCTAAATCAACTTTCTCTTTTGAAGGAACAACTGCTTTCCCCCATTTCTGCTGATAGTCTGAAAGTTTTTTTAATTCAGCATCTGCTTTGCTCCAATCTCCTGTTTTTTGAGCCTGAAGTGCTTCTGCAAAATAAGGTCCCATTACTTTTTGAGATTCCATATCCGGTTCCATTTTTTGATCAAGCCAAGAATGCCAAGTATGGTTGGGATCATTTTTTACCGGAACGATTCTCATGAATTGTCCACTGAAAAATTCATTAAAGATCTGAACCTTTTCGTTTAATTTAATAACTTCCTTGTCATACTCAGACTGTAATGCCGGTTTTTTACGGAATGCGGTGTTATATTCTTCATCCAAAATATAAGTTAGGTTTCCGTTAGCATCAGATGGGAAAAGATTCATCAAAGTTGTATAACCGTCTTCGTTTGCTTTTACACGTTTTAAAAGAGCTTTTCCACCTTTCGCATCTACTTTTATAAGAGGAACCATTGTCCAGCTTGGTGTATCTGTATTAATTGACAAAAACCATTGTTCAGCTGTTAAGTATTTTCCGTCAGTTCCTTTAAACTTATCTTTTTGATAAAGCTTTCTTAGAATATCTAAAGCCTGTGTATTAACCGGAACAATTCTTCCTTCGTAATTCTGTACCAAAAGATAGCCAAATTGATCTGCATGTTCTTTGCTAATTTTATTTCTCGAAATAATCTCGTCCGGCGAAATTATTCTCATTTTCGTCAAAGGAGCAGCTAAAGAATTAGAATTCTGCTGACTTCCCTGTGATTGGGTTGCTTGAGGAGCTACTTCATGAGTATGACCATCTCCTTCTACATGTACATGTTCTCCACTTCCATCGTTTGTTCCATGCATTTCAATTTTCTGAGCGCTTAACGTTAAGCTTAAGAATAATAAAACAACTGTTGCTGCTCTTTTTTTATTGATATCTTTCAGCATTTTATTAAGTTTCCAGAAATGTGTTCCTTTCCAGAAAAACATTACAAACATACCTCCGAATAAGAATGCATAACCGATGTAAGAAATTAAAGTTCCCCAATAATCGTGGTTTACAGAAAGTAAAGTTCCCATTCTATCCGGCGTATAACTTGCCTGGAAAAAACGGTAACCTTTATAATTAAGAACGTTATTCATATAGATTTTATAAGGAGTCTGTTTTCCTTCGTCGATGATTTTTACGTGACTTTCGTAGGCACTTGGAGATGAACTTCCAGGGTAAGTTTCCATTACGAAATCATCTAATTTTATAGCAAAAGGAGTGGTGTAAATTTTAGGACCAAACCCAACCATAATATTCAAACCATCCATTGTTACTTGTTTGTAAGCATTAGGATTTCCTCTTTCCACAGAAAGCTCTACGATTTGTTTCGTTTTCGGACCTTCTATTTCTATCGTCATTGCATCAGGAACATTCTGATCTTTCTTTTTGTCACCTTCAAAAGCCATTAGCTTCCCTTTTTTAAGACCTTCAGGAACAACTAGCTTTAATTCGTTAATGCTGTAAAGGCTTCTTAAAACCAAAGGTTGATATTGATCTTTAGCCGTATTTCCGGTTGCCTGAGTTGCCATCGTCATGTACGTTGCATCAACAGGAGTTTTAATCAAAATCTGTCCGTTTTCTTGCTTAAATTCTACAGCACCGTCAATAGCTCTGTTGAAAGTAACCAAAGTTCCGTTGATAGATTTTGTTTCTCCGGATTTGATGTAAATATTTTGTCTTCCCATTTCTGCAGTAGACACCAAATGAAGATATTCTGCACCATTTGCATCAGCAACTAAACTGTCTTTTTTTCTCTGAACATAATCCAAAGTCTTTATCTTAACCTGTTTTCCGTGGAAATCATAAGTTGCTTTAAAATCTTTGTGTAATGGTGACATTAGATAAGGAACATCTTGATAATTCAACACATCACCTTTATCTTCAATCTGAATTTTAAAGAATTGTTTGTCGGTAACGATTTCGTTTGAAGTTTCACCTTCTCTGATTGTCATTTGCCCTTCAAAACTGATGTATCTTGTAATCGCACCCCCAATAAAAATAAAAACAAAGGCAAGGTGAAAAACCAAAAGTGGCCATTTTTCTCTTTTCCAAAGGCGGTAACGGTTAATGTTCCCACAAAAGTTGATAATGAGGAGAAGCATAATGAGCTCAAACCATTTTGCTTCATAAATTAAGGCTTTTGCTGCAGGTGTTCCGTAATCGTTTTCTAGGAACGTCGCATAAGCCATGGAAAATGCGTAAACCAGCAATAGAACTGCCATTGTTCTGGTTGAAATAAGAATATCTTGGATCTTCTTCATGATTTTTTTTACTTGACATGCAAAAATAAGGATGATAAACCGAAAGAGGGCTAAAAAAAGCTGTTTTTTATCACATTAAAAGGGATTTAGCTTATTTTGAAACATTCTTAATAAGCTGATTTTTATTAAATAAAACATAAAAACAGACATAGATTTCCAACATAAAATATCACATCAAAAAACAAACGTGTTTTCTCCTAAAAAATATTTAAAATCTAAAAAAAACATTAAATTTGCCCAGACTGACATTATGGAAAAGAAATCACAAAAAAAACAACCAGAAATGCCTGAAACAGGCAGAATCTTATCAAAACAACGTATTTTTTTCGGACTTACATCAATTGTTTTCGCCGGAGTACTTGCGCTGTCTTTTATCTCTTATTTAATGAATTGGAAGGCAGATCAAAGTCAGGCCGGAACAATTTTAGATAAATCGATAAAATCATCAAACATATTCGGAAAGCTGGGAGACTGGCTTGGTAATCTTTTTATTTTTGAAAGCATTGGTATTGCATCATTTATTGTTGCATTTCTATTTGTAGTTTTCGGAACAATGATTTTAAAGAAAAAAATCTTTAAACCTTGGATGACTTTTGGTCACTCACTTTTCTTTATCTGCTGGTTACCCATTTTATTGGGAGCTATTACAAGGGGTAACGGTAACGGTGGCGTTTTAAGCGGAGTTTATGGATATCAAATCATGGATTCTCTTTCTGCAATTATTGGAAATGTTGGGCTTTGGGTAGTTTTAGTAGTAAGTATTGCCCTATATTTTATTCTTGAATTTAATCTTAGACCAAGTTCAATAAAAGCTAAACTTGATATAATTAATGAAAATACCATCGGAAAAGTAAAATCGATGATGCCAAATTCTGATCAAAATTTTGATGCCGATCAGGAATTGGAAGAAGAGGAAGTAAATGAGGAAGCACAAAATATTACGGTTACAGATTTATCTGATAATAGAAAAACTCCTGAAGTTGCAAAACAAAATCCGGTTATTCAGGAAACGCAACCCATTCCAGAAGTTGAAACTATTGTAACGCCAAACCAGACTTCTTTTGAAGATAACAAAGAAACTGCACCTACTTTAAATTTAAATATAACAACACCTGCAATTCCTGCTATAAAACCAGAAGATGCTTTTGATGCTCCGGTTTCAAATTCTTCACCTTCTACTTCTTTTTCTTCGTCTTCTGATGCGGATGAAATTAAATTTAAGGTAGAAGTTGCTCCTGTAATTGATATTATAGATGATGCAGAAAAACAATCTCAGGATTTGGTTGACAAACATGGTTTGTATGATCACCGATTAGATTTGGCTAAATTCCAAATGCCTCCAATCGATTTATTGAAAGATTACGGAAATGAAGAAATCTCAATCAATAAAGAGGAATTAGAAGAAAATAAAAATAAAATTGTTGGACTTCTTAAAAACTTTAATGTCGGAATTGCTGAAATTAAGGCGACGATCGGACCAACGGTTACTTTGTATGAAATTGTACCGGAAGCAGGAATCAGAGTTGCTTCTATTAAAAAATTACAAGATGATATTGCATTGAACCTTTCCGCTTTAGGAATCAGAATTATCGCACCAATGCCTGGAAAAGGAACGATTGGAATTGAAGTTCCGAGAAAAAATCCTACAATGGTTTCTATGAGATCGGTCATTGCTTCTCAGAAATTCCAGAATACGGATATGGATTTGCCGGTAGTTTTTGGTAAAACAATTTCCAATGAAGTTTTCATGGCAGATTTATCTAAAATGCCTCACCTTTTGATGGCGGGAGCAACAGGACAAGGAAAATCTGTGGGAATTAATGCAATTCTTACTTCTCTACTTTACAAAAAACATCCAAGTGAATTGAAGTTTGTAATGGTAGATCCTAAAAAAGTAGAACTTTCTTTATACTCAAAAATTGAAAGACATTATCTGGCAAAACTTCCGGATTCTGATGATGCGATAATCACAGACACCAATAAAGTAATTAATACTTTGAACTCTCTTTGTGTAGAGATGGATCAGCGATATGATTTGCTTAAAAATGCTTTCTGTAAAAATTTAAAGGAATACAATAAAAAATTCACCGAAAGAAAATTAAACCCTGAAAACGGACACCGTTATTTGCCTTACATCGTTTTGGTAGTCGATGAGTTTGCAGATTTAATTATGACAGCAGGAAAAGAAGTGGAACTTCCGATTGCAAGATTGGCGCAGTTAGCAAGAGCGGTAGGAATTCACTTAATTGTTGCTACACAAAGACCTTCTGTGAATGTAATTACTGGTATGATTAAAGCAAACTTCCCGGCAAGAGCGGCATTTAGAGTAATTTCAAGTGTGGATTCAAGAACGATTTTAGATTCTACAGGTGCAGATCAGCTAATCGGTAAAGGTGATATGCTTTATTTCAACGGAAATGAAATCTTAAGACTTCAGTGTGCTTTTGTTGACACGCCGGAAGTTGAAAAATTGGCAGAATTTATTGGTGAACAGAAAGGTTATGCTTCTGCGTTCTTACTTCCTGAATTTGTTTCTGAAGAAGCGACAAGTACTGTAGGTGCATTTGATCCTAATGAAAAAGATGCTTTGTTTGAAGAAGCTGCAAGAATTATTGTTTCAACTCAGCAAGGTTCTACTTCAATGTTACAGAGACAGCTTAAATTAGGATATAACAGAGCCGGAAGAATTATGGATCAATTGGAAGCAAGCGGTATTGTTGGAGGGTTTAATGGTGCTAAAGCAAGAGAAGTTCTCATCAGCGATTTGTATTCTTTGGAACAGTTTTTGGAAGATCTGCGAAATTAAAATTTAAAAAAATCTACGATTTTAACTTTCAGAGAATATGAAAGTCTAAAGAATAGGAAAAATTAGAAAAATTTAGAATGAAAAAAATAATATCAAAAATAGTTTTAGGAACATTAGTAGTAGGAAGTATTGGTTTTGTGCAGGCACAGAAAATTGATGCTAAAGCAAAAAAAATATTAGACGATATTACGGCGAACTACAATTCTAAGAAAAACTCATATTTCAAATTTGCTTTTGGAAGCGGAATGAACGGAGCTGTTTCTAAAACAGAGCCTGGAATTTATTATTCTGCAGGTGATAAGTACAAGTTGAAAATCATGGAAACCGAACAGATTTTCGATGGTAATAAAATCTATAACATCAATACCGAAGACATGGAAGTTACCGTTGCGAAACCAAACGCAAGCAGCACCATGTTCTCCCCTATCAATTATCTTACATCGTATAGAAAAGATTATAATGTTGCATACGGAGGGAAAAAAACAGTTGATGGTGTGAATGCAGATTTAATTAAATTAACTCCGGTAAAAGCAAATGGATTAAAATACATTTATCTTTATGTAGATTCTGCGAAAAAGCAAATGCTGAAATTGGAACAACACGGAAACAATAAAGATATCTCTGTAATTGCGATAAAAGAATACAAAGAAAACCAGCAATTAGACCCGAATATGTTTGTTTTTGACAAGGCAAAATTCAAAAATTATCTTGTTACAGAATTATAATTCTAAATAAATATTAAAATTTAAAGTCACAAAGAAAACTTTGTGGCTTTTTCATTAATTTTGGCGAATGTTTAAAATCTTAGACCGATATATCATCAAGACCTTTTTTGGTCCGTTTTTATTTATATTCAGTGTACTGTTTTTTATATTTATTGTAAACATTATCTGGATTCAGCTTGGTCAGTTTATGGGTAAAGGTTTAACGACTTTACAGATCATGAAGCTCCTTTTCTATCTTGGAGTAAGTGTTGTAAGTATGGTTTTACCATTGACCGTTTTATTGGCAAGTATCATGTCTTTCGGTGAACTGGGAGAACGCTACGAACTTGCCGCAATGAAAGCTGCCGGGATTTCTTTAACGCGAGTGATGATGCCGCTTTTGGGAGTAACTGCTGTTTTGGCAGTCATGCTCTACTTTTTTTCCAACAATATTATCCCCGATTTTCAGAGGAAAGCGAAGAACATGCTTTTTAATATTGCTCAAACCAAACCTGCATTGAATTTTACTCCGGGACAATTTATCGATCAATTACCTGGTGTTATGGTAAAATTTGATAAAATTAAAGGGGAAGATGGAAGAGATTTAGAAGGTGTTTTTATTCATAAAAAAGCAGGAAACTACGAAAATCAACAGACAATTGTTGCCGAAAAAGGAAAATTTGCGAACGCAAAAAATCCTAAATTCATGAAGCTTATTTTATATAACGGAAGTGTAATTGAAGACAGTTATGCCGGAAAACCCGATAATGTAAGATTAAAACAGCCCGATCAGGCAACAAAATTTGATAGCCTAACCATTCACTTCGATATTAGTGAATTGATTGATAAAGCTATCGAAAAAGAACAGATTACAGACGATTACCGTTTTCAGACGTATACTGAACTTTTGGCTACGATTGATAAAACCAAAAAAGACAACACCAGAACTGCAGATAATATCAGTAACGATATTATTTCTCAAACCAATGCTGTGATTACTTATATGGACAAAAATAAAACCAAAGCTCCTGTAAAATCACAATACAAACTAGATTCTATAAAAGGAGAAAAGAAACTGCAGCTTCTTACGAATGCATATTCAAGACTTGATAATCTCAAAACCAATCTGGATTCTAAAGACAAAGAACTTGATCCGAGTGTTAAATATTTCAGTAAAGTTGTTATTTACCAGCAGAGAATTCTTACCTACTCTTTCACATGTATCATTTTCTTTATGATTGGTGCGAGTTTGGGATCTATTATCCGAAAAGGAGGAATGGGAGTTCCGGTTATCATAGCGATTATAATATTCATTATTTTTTATGTAATTAATGTAGGTTTTGAAAATGTTGCTTGGTCCGGCAAAATGAGCCCATATCTTGCAGCTTGGCTTCCTAATATGATATTATTTCCTTTTGGAATTTTAATGACTTATAAAGCTTTGACAGATTCTCAGTTATTCGATTCTGAAAAATACAAAGCCTTCTTTAAGCCTCTTACAAAACTCTTCGTAAAACAGAAAGAACATAAACGTTATCAATAATAATTTAATCCGAAAGAAATTTCGGATTTTTTTTGCTATTTTTTCTTACCTGATTGTTGTCATTTTTATGGTAAATATAATTCTTGAAGTTGTGAGGTGATTCATTAATAAATATATTTGCATTATTTTTTATTCAATAACTAGTGATTTTTAATTTTAAAAATAAATTTAAATGCTTAAAAATATTTTAAAAATTTCCTTAATTGGGCTTTTCTTTATTTCGTGCTCAGAAACTGATGAACAAATTGTAGATTTAATTCCTGCAGAAACTCCAGTCGTTAATGATCCGGATTTAACAAGTATGGAAATCAAATTATCTGTTAATAAAACATCAGGTAATATCTTTGATGGTTTTGTATTTAAATTAAAACAAAAGAACCAGTCAAGTTATTTTGGTGATCTTGATCAGCATCTGGATTCTTTAGTTTTTAAAATTTCTGATATAAAAGAAACAAAAAGACTTTTTGAAAAAATGGATAATGGAAATGTGGGAACAACTCAATTCAATCACAACTTCTATCTTCCAGGAAATTACAATGCAAGTATTTTAGGCTATAAAAGCGGGAAAATAATTTATAAAGACGACATTAACCTAAAAGTTTCAGACACCAAAGATTTTCTTGTAACGAATTGGGATAATTTTTCAGTTAATACTCCTACAGGATATTATAATGCACTTGGAAAAAATTCATTGGTTTTCTATAATGAATTTGAAAACGGAAATCCATATATTTTCGTTTCAAATTCATGGGACAATATGAATAGCTACACTGCAGATCAAATAAAAACTATGGACAAAGATTTCCTGTATAATTATTTTGTAAAAATGTATTCTACACCACAATATTCTGAAGCTAATACTCCGAATTTAAAAGATATTTATGTGCAGAATTTTAAAAAATCTTTAAAAAATGATATCCCTGTAAATATATGGATTACTCCTAAAAGTAAAATTGCTTTAGTGAAAGAGTATTCTGGCTATAACCCCTCCCAGTTTTATGGATATCGGATTATTGCAGAACCTAACAAATGATGAAAAATGCAGCTGAATTTCAGTTGCATTTTTATTTAAATTAAGTTTAGAATTGCATATTTTTTGCTTCTTCCAAAAGACCAAATATTAATTAATGAAAAAACTTATTCTGCTACCAAGTCTTATCTTTCTATTTTCCTGCGAAAACAAAAAGAAAGAACCGGTTGATGCAAATTCACAATCAGACAGTTTACCAAAAAATAATTCTCCGCAAAGCATTGAAGAAATAAAAACTGAATATACTTTACTTAATAATCAGTTAATCGCCAAAAAGCTCGATTCTACAAGTTTTGATTATGAATGTAATGAAGTTTCCGGGAATGTGGTTTATTACAGTTTAAACGGAGAACTCAAAAGTATTAAACATTTTCATGGGGACAGCCATTTTTCATCTGTAGAAAATTATTATTTGAAAAACGGAAAACCATTTTTTATTTTTCAGGAAGAAACCGGTTGGAGTTTTGACGGAGGAACACCAGAAAAGCCCGAAACCAAAGATGATGTAGAAGAAAAACGATTTTATTACATCAATGATCAATTAATTTCCTGCAGAGATAAAAAATATACACTGCGAACCAAAAACCAATCAAAACCTGAAAATGTTTCTGATGGAGAAAGTAAAAACTGTAATGATACAGAATTAAGAAAAACTTTCGAAACTCTTATAAAAAATAGAGATAAAAAAGGAAAGACAGATTGCATTTTATAAAAACAAAAGAGAGGATTCATTACCGAATCCTCTCTTTTTATATTTTCAAAAACCTGAAAATTATACTTTCATAATTTCAGCTTCTTTTGTTTTCAAATGGTCGTCACAAAGCTTTACATGCTTGTCTGTAAGTTCCTGGATTGTAGCTTCCACATTTTTTACTAAATCTTCAGAAACTCCTTCCAGTTTCTTCAGTTCTTTGATACCGTTTTGTCTAGCGTTTCTTACAACGATTTTAGTGTCTTCAGTTTCACCTTTAGCTTGTTTAGCCAATTCTTTTCTTCTGTCTTCAGTTAAAGGTGGTACGTTAAGGATGATGTTTTCTCCGTTATTAGAAGGTGCAAATCCTAAGTTAGAATTAATAATAGCTTTTTCAATAGCACCAATTGCGGTTCTGTCCCACGGTTGAATAGAGATGGTCATTGCATCCGGCACAGAAACGTTTGCAACCTGATTAATAGGAGTTGGCGCACCGTAATATTCTACCATCACATCCTGAACCATGCTTGTAGACGCACGTCCCGCTCTGATTCTTTGAAATGCATGATCCAGGTGCTTAAGAGCCGCTTCCATATCATGTTTTACAGATTCTATGATAAGATCTAATTCTTCCATTATATAATAAAAATTTGATAAGTTACACATTGTATGAGCAATCAACAATAAGTAATTAGTAATAAGGGTTTTGTACTTTAAACTTTTACCTTTTTACTTTGCTCTTTTTTTAAAGATTCACTAAGGTTCCTACATTTTCTCCGTCTACAATTTTCAATAAATTACCGTCTTTATTCATATCAAAAACAATAATTGGCAATTTATTTTCGTGGCTTAATGTAAAGGCAGTCATATCCATTACTTTAAGGTCTTTTTCAAAAACTTCTTCGAAAGTTAAAGAATTATATTTTACTGCATTTTCGTTTTTCTCAGGATCGCTGTCGTAGATACCATCAACTCTGGTTCCTTTAAGAATAACATCAGCTCCTATTTCGATAGCTCTTAATGTTGCTGCAGTGTCAGTTGTAAAATAAGGATTTCCTGTTCCGGCTCCGAAGATCACTACTCTACCTTTTTCAAGGTGTCTTACTGCTCTTCTTTTAATGAAAGGTTCTGCAACTTTATCCATTTCGATAGCAGATTGTAGTCTGGTTTTAATTCCTGCATCTTCCAAAGCGCCCTGTAAAGCCATTCCGTTGATAACGGTTGCAAGCATTCCCATATAATCGCCCTGTACTCTATCCATTCCTTTTGCAGCCCCTGCTACACCACGGAAAATGTTTCCTCCTCCAATTACAATCGCAATTTCGCAGCCTCTGTCAACCACTTTCTTGATTTCCTGAGCATATTCCATCAGTCTTTCGGTATCGATACCGTATTGTCTGTTCCCCATTAATGCCTCACCACTCAGTTTCAGAAGGATTCTTTTATATTTCATTGTATATTTTAATAATAGTTTTTTGAGAATTAATTTCTTTGAAAATTAACTTTGCAAATATAATCATTAAAAATATTGAAAAAAAGAAAAATATTATACAGAAATAATGAAAGAAATATTTTGATAAGTAGCAAAAAGGATTATTTTTGCATTAATTAAATACTGATTTGAAGAAAGTTCTAATTTTTTCACTATTTCTTTCGGGAATTGTTTCATTTGCACAAACTGGAACAAACGTTTACTCTTTCTTAAATATTCCCGTCTCTGCAAGACAGGCTGCTTTAGGTGGCGATGCTATTACTGTTAGAGATTATGATGTTTCTTTTGCCATTGCCAATCCGGCTTTGTTGAATAAAGATTCAGATAAACAGCTTTCAATAAACGCTTCTACTTATTTGGCAGACTCAAAGTTTGGAACGATTGCATTTGCTAAAGATTTAGATAATGGGCATATGGTTACCGTCAATGCAAGATATTTGGGTTACGGAAATATTCCCAGAACCGACGAAAGCGGTTTTGAAATGGGAGAATTTTCAGCTTCAGATGTTGCTGTGGGAGCAGGATATGCTTATCAGTTTGAAGAAGACTGGACGATTGGAGGTGGATTAAATTTCATCACTTCAAAAATCGATACTTATACTTCTTCTGCCTTATCGGGAACTTTAGGGATGACTTATCACAACAAACAGAGCAAAGAAGTAGCTTCTGTAGTGTTGAGAAATTTCGGATACCAGTTTAAATCATTCAATGGAGAGAGAGAAAATCTTCCGTTTAGAATAGATTTAGGATATACCAAAATATTAAAAGCAATTCCTCTTGCGATTACCATTACCGCGCACGATCTACAGAAATTTGATATTTCTTCTGATTATGATATTAATGGGCAGGAAATTGGTTTCGGAAGAAAACTGGCCGATCACTTTTCTCTTGGTGCCGAACTTTTCCCTGAAAAAGGTTTCAACATCAGATTAGGATATAATGTAAGAAGAGGAAATGAGCTTGCTGTTGCTGATCAAAGAAACTTTACAGGATTATCTGCAGGTTTTGGTTTAAAGATTTCCAAATTCCGTTTAGATTATGCTCATGTAAGATATCATAATTCTTCTAATGTCAATCAAATCGGGATTTCTGTAGACTTAAGCGGTCATAGAGGAGAGTAAGTTTATTATAAAACTTTAAATATTCAACTTTATCATTGATTCATACTTGATTTTTTCAGAAAATTTCTTGAAATTTGTCTTATGAAAAAACCAGTGATTGCTATTGATGGCTTTTCTTCTACCGGAAAAAGTTCTATCTCAAAAATTATTGCCGAAAAATTGGGCATCGTCCATTTAGACACCGGTGCTTTATATCGGGGCATTACCTGGTTTGCTCTGCAAAATTGTATGGATGAAGACGGTACCATTAATTTACCGTTACTTTTCAAATCTTTTCATTTAATTGATCTTGAGTTTAAAAAAGAAGAAGATGAATTGATTCTTTTGCTTAATCATATTAATATTTCCAAAGAAATCCGCAGCAATGAAGTGTCTGAAAATGTTAGCTTAATTGCAAAACAAAAAGAAGTAAGAGATTTTTTGCTTGATGCACAAAGATTAATTGCAAAAAATGGCGGTGTAATTATGGACGGACGAGATATCGGAACCGTAGTTTTACCCGATGCTGATTTTAAATTTTTTCTTACCGCAAGTATTGACGAACGTACAAAACGCAGATTCAGCGAACTTTTATCTTTAGGAATCGATGCTGATGAGGCTCATGTGAAAGAAAATCTTATTGAAAGAGACCGTATTGACAGTGAAAGAGAGATCTCACCATTGCGACAGGCAGATGATGCGATCCTAATTGATAATACAAACCTGACAAAAAGTCAAACAATCGAAAGCATATTGCAATATCTTACAAAAATTAACAATTTTTATTAGTCACAAATCTTGATTGGTATATTAATTGTAACCTTTTAAAACGAAAACTAGTATTTATTAACTATTAAAAAAAACAAAAAATGTCTAGAAAAGGAAATAATACAGCAGGTATTTTGGCAGGTCTTTTAGCGGGTGCTGCAGCAGGTGTAATTTTAGGAATGCTTTATGCTCCTGAAGAAGGAAAAGAAACAAGAAAAAAAATCAAAAACAAAGCAAATGATCTAAAAGATCAGGCTAAAGATAAATACGGTGAAGTATCTGAAAAAGTAAAAGATCAGTACGACAGTATCTCTTCTACTTTCAAAGAAACTGCCAATAATGTAGCTCATACTGTAAAAGACGGATATGACAAATACAAAGATCAAATTGTTTCTAAAACTACCGATATGGTAAAAGATGTAGAATCTGAATTGAACAATCTTAAATAATTGTATTTAATTTTTCATTAAATATAAAAAAGGAACTTTAGTTAAAAGAGTTCCTTTTTTTGTAACTTTTAAAAAAAATATAAGGATGATTGAAACTATTAAAGAATACGCATCTAAGAGAATAGATTTGCTAAAAATTGAAGCCACAGAAAAATCTTCAATTTCTGCAGGTGTTATTGCCTATCTAGTGATATTGTTGGTGGCTTTTGGCTTTTTTATCATTCTTTTCAATTTTGGGTTGGCGTTTCTTATTGGTAAAGCTTTAGATAATTATTCATACGGATTCTTGATTGTTGCAGCATTTTATTTTGTAGTAATGCTTTTAGTTGTTACCTTTAAGAAAAGAATCGTGCATATGGTAGCAAATAAAGTAATAGAATTCTTAAATCACTAAACTATGGGCAGAAATTACGAGAGTCTGGAAGAACTTAAAAGAAAGAAGAAACTTTTGAAAAGTGAAATAACTGATTTGGAAGCACTTTTGACTTTTAAAAATACAAAAGAAAGCTTGAGTGCATTTACTAATGGTCTTAGTGATCAGTATTTAAAGGAGAAGATTGATGAAGATGGTGAAGAAAAGACAGTGATCAGAAAAGATGTTATTGCAAAGCAGATTACATCTGAAGTAAAAGATCTTTTTCTAAGTAAAAATACAGCAATGGTAATTGCAGGAAGCGCATTTAAAGGCGACGCAATGGACACTGTTATCAAACTTGCAGTTACCGCTTTTGTAGCAAATTATGCAAAGAAAAATATGAAAAGTTCAAACTGGAAAAAGAAGATTCTGGGAGCAGCATTAATTTATGTGGCACCCATGGCTTTAAAATTTATCCGCACAAAGTTGGAAACTTATCAAAAAACAAAAAGTGTATCCAGTATGGAGCAACTTATATAATCTTAGAAGTTAGAAGTTAGAATCTAGAGGTTAGTTTAAATAAAGTTTGTTTTACTAATTTCTAACCTCTAACTTCTAATTTCTTTTCTATTTTGAAAACATTTGTCCTAAAATAATTCCTGCCGCCATAGAAACATTAAGACTTTCTGTAGACTGCGATTTTCCAAATCTTGGAATACTTATTTTCTTGTGAAGAAGTTTTTCTGTTTCATCACGCATTCCATTTCCTTCGTTTCCTAAAATCAGATTGATTTTCTTTGGTTTTTCGAAATGATAAATATTCTCACCTTCCATATCGGTTCCTACATTGATGTTTTCAGTTTTTGAAAGATAATCAACCAAATTGCAATAGACGATATTTACTCTTGTAAAAGAACCCATTGTTGCCTGAATAACCTTTGGATTGTAAAAATCTACCGTGTCTTCACTGCAAATAATCTGTTCAATTCCAAACCAGTCTGCCAAACGGATAATCGTTCCTAAATTTCCGGGATCCTGGATTCCGTCTAAAACCAATTGGAAGTCTTTGTCAATAAATTCAGACCTTTCTAGCAATTCACAAACCGCTACAGAATCTTTAGGATTTTGTAAAAAACTTATTTTTTTAAGTTCATTTTCAGTGATCTGTGTAAACTGAACATCTTTGGACAGAAAATTGTTAGGTTCTGTAGAAAATATTTCTTTAATTTTAAAGTTAGAATTAGGAAGTTCAAGAATAGTTTTATTCCCTTCAACCAAAAACAAGTTGTATTTTTGCCTGAACTTCTTTTTATCTAAAGACTGTAAAATTTTAATTGTATGAGCTGTAAGCATTTTAAGAATTCTCCTCAAAAATATTATAAAATAATATCATTTGCAACATTTGTCGGTTTACTTTATGCATGCAGTACCACAAAAAAAGTTCCGGATGGTGAATATCTGCTTACTCAAAACAATTTTGAATTTGAAGATAAAAAACAGTTTTTCGATGATGAGCTGGAAGATTATGTACAGCAAAAGCCCAACAAAAAGCAGCTGCTTTTCATGCCGCTAAGTCTTCTTTTATACAATGCAGCAAACCCTAAATACGATACGATTCTTAATGAATATATGACGTATCCGAGTGAGATGAGAAATCAGAAACTTCGTGATTCTCTTTTTACAAAATACAATATGCAGAGCAGTGTTGGTAATAGTCTTTTCATGGACAGACTATATCACAATTGGGGAACTCCACCTGTAATTTTAGATCAAACCAGAACCGAAAAAAGCGCGCAGTCTATTGAAAAAAGAATGACGTACAGAGGTTTTTGGGATGCGGAAGTAAAATATGCCCACAAGCTTGATTCTACAGCTAAAAAAGCGTCTGTAAAATATTCTATTACACACAACAGTCCTACAAACATAAAAGAATATTATTACCACATTCCAGATTTAGGGATTAAAGGACTTTACCAGCAAAAAATGCACGAAAGTTTGGTAAGAAGCGGGCAATTGCTCGATCAGACTGTTTTAGAAAAAGAAATTACCAGAATCAATGACTGGATGCGTGAAAACGGATATTACAGATTCAATGCAGGAAATGATGAGGTAGGTTTTGTTGCAGATTCTCTTTTGAGCAGAAAAGAAGTTCCGTTAGTTTTAGAAATTCGTAAAGATTCTATCAATCGTCCTTACAAAAGAGCTACTTTTGGAAATATTGACGTCGCAATTGTTGACCGTCATTCAGATTTTCCAAGAAGAACAGTGAAAGATAGTCTTAGAAGAATTAGATTTCATAAAATGAATGAAAATTATAAGACTTCGGCTTTATGGAGAACCATTATTGTTGATAGTAAAACTATTTATGATCAGAAAAAATTAGACCTTACCAAAAGAAATCTTTTGGCAATGAATAATTTTAGCATCCTTAAAGCCAGAGATTCTTTGAGACAAGGCGGTGCAACTGCGCCAAACGACAGCATTGTAGATGTTTTATATATCTTGAAACCTTTAGATAAATATGAACTAAAGATAGGAACCGATGTCAATTATTCTCAGTTACTAAATTTAGGAGTTTCCCCTTCTGTAGACCTTACAACCCGAAACGTGTTTCGTGGTGCAGAAAACTTGACAACGAGTGTTGCAGGAACTTTTGGATCGATCAGAAATCCTAAAAATTTAGATAAAAGAATTTTAGCGTATGAATATTCTGCGCAGGCTTCTTTAAGCTTTCCTAGATTATTGCTTCCATTTAATTATTATAAACTGATTCCTAAAAGATATACTCCTACATCATCAATTGTTTTGGGAGCTTCGGTACAGAATAATATCGGTTTGGGAAGAACCAACTTTAATACAGGCCTAAATTATTTTGCCAATGTTAATGATCAGGTTTCTCACAGATTAACGTTGTTTAATACCCTTTTCAGTTTAACTAAAAACAAAGACAGTTATTATGATTTCTTCGTAAATGATGATGTTGTAAGACAGACTGTTTTTAATGATTATTTTATTTCTAATCCACAAATTAAGCAGGATTTTGAGTCCGGAATTTTATCGAGAGACCAGGTTTCAGAAAAGATTATTAGTGATTTAGGATACGCAGCATCTGCAGCAACTGATCCTAAAAGAGCTGATGATTTACTTTCTTTTCTGGGAACAATTGTCAATAAAGACAGACAGACTCAGGACGTTCTTATTTCATCGATGATTTATAATTTTATTTATAATGAAATTGGTAAAAAAGATTATCCTAATGCTTTTTATTTTAACGGAAAAGTAGAATTGGCAGGAAATATTCCAAGTATTTTTAATCAGAAAAGACAAGATGACGGTGGAATTTTAAGAAGTCCTGAAAGAACAATTTTCGGAATTCCATATGCGCAGTTTGTGAAATTTGATTTTGATGTAAGAAAATATTTTAAATTTAATGGTAATCAGACTTTAGCGTTGCGACAGTTTATCGGGATAGGTATTCCTTACGGAAACTCTTCAGCAATGCCATTTGTAAGATCGTATTTTAATGGAGGTTCTAATGATATCAGAGCTTGGGTTGCATTTGGCGGTTTAGGACCGGGAGGTTCTCAGATTGACGAAAAAGTGCGTACTTATTTGATGGGAAATATTAAACTAACAACCAACATAGAATACAGAATTCCGTTTACCGAGATGTATGAAGGTGCTATTTTTACCGATATCGGAAACGTTTGGAATACTGAAAATAATGGTTTTGATGATCAGTTTAAATTCAATAAATTCATCAGAGAAATGGGTATTGGTAGCGGATTTGGACTTAGAGTTAACGTTGCTTACATTACCTTAAGAGTAGATTTAGCTTATAAAATTTACGATCCGAACAAACCTGATGGTGATAGATGGAGATTCCATGATATTAAACCATTAAAACCAACTTTAAACATCGCTTTCGGATATCCTTTCTAATCCGAAGAAATTCCAAAAATAAAATAAACTACAGCGGCCACTCTTGCGAGTATTTCGCGGGATTGGTTTCTGTAGTAACTCTCTGGTTTTGTAACATCTTGCGCATCAAAACCTAAAGCATTCATGTTATTGTTTCGTGCAAAAAATAATGCTCTCAAATTATGAAAACCCTGAGAAACAATAATCACATTTTTCTTATTGTAAACATCTTTACAGCGTAGTATACTTTTGTATGTATTAAAACCTTCAGGATCTTCTATAATGATTTCTTCGGGCACACCTTCCTGATAAATCAGATAATTTTTCATTGCGGCAGGTTCATTATATCCTTTGCTTTTTTCGCCGCTTACAATGATTTTTTTAATTTTTCCGTGATGATAAAGCAATGCTGTTGCATCCATCCTTTTGGTAAAATACGGATTAGAAAGTCCGGAACGCATTCTTGGAGAGGTTCCTAAAACCAACGCCACTTCTCTGGGCGGAATTTTTGAAATCTTGGTATAAGTTCTACCATTGGTCAATCCGAAAACCCAGGCATTAGATAAACATATCAGAAGAAAAACAATTTCTACTGACACAAAAAATAATTTAAATATGTTTCGGATGATTCTCAATTGAAATCAAAGTTAAGCTTTATTTTCTTAGTTTTTGCAATTGACATACACGCTAATATTTTGCCTTGAGCTTCCTCTTTTTCGGTAAGATATTCGTTTTCCAAAAGTTCTACTTCGCCTTCTTCTACAGTACATTCGCAGCTTCCACAAATTCCTGATTTGCAGGAATAGGGAACCGGAAATTTTTGAATCAAAAGCTGTTGAAGAATTTTCTCACGATTATTTGATAGTATCGTCTGATAATTTTTCCCTAAAAGCTGAAAATCTACCTCTACATTTTCTATCAATGGAAATTCTTTTTCGACAGGATAAATATCATCATTAAACTCTTCAAACAATTCAAAATGAATGTTCTTTTTTGGAATTCCGTGATGATAACAAGCATTGGCTAAAGTTTTTATCATCTCCCCTTTTCCACAAATTAAAACTTCGTCAACGGCATCCCAAATCGTGGATTCTTCATCGGTATCATCCAGATGTAGTATTTGATTGATAATTAAATTCAATTTTTTTGCATCTAATCTTCCGTAGAAAAACTGATCTGCCGTTTTTTCCTGCGAATAAAAATAAAAAATCTGAAGCCTGTGATGATGTTGTTTTGCAAGATTATCTAAAAGATCACGGTAAACAAGTTCTTCAGAGCGTTTATTTCCCAGAAAAAGAAACAGTCTTGTTCGTGGTTCATTATGAAGAATGTTTTTAAAATGGCTTAAAATAGGAGTAATTCCAATTCCCGCAGCAAAACCTACAATCGTTCTGAATTCACTGGGTTTAGAAACTAAAGTAAATCTTCCATTGGGTTCGCTCACAAGCAATTCATCACCAACTTCATAATTGTTATAAAGCTGTGCGGTTGCACCGTTTTCAGAATTGATTTTAATTCCTAAAGCTATTTTTTTCTCATACGGAGCCGAAGTCATTGAGTAATCATTGATCACTTCTTTTCCTTTAGCATTGAATTTTACACTTACAAATTGCCCTGCTTCAAACGTGAAATTTTCTTCTAAATCCTCCGGGATCTCAAGCTCCAGCGAAAAAGTATTTTTGGTCAGGTCTTCCTTTTTAGCTATTTTTAGGCGGTGAAACTGCGTCAGTTTTCCTTTATAGATTTGTTGTTCCATACTTCATTTCAAAAATAAATAAAAAATAATTATGAAACCGACCTTCACCTAACTTTCTTGCAACAAAACCAATGAAAAATACCTTTCGTATATTTCATTTTAACAAAGAATATTATTTATGAAAAAAATAATTTTGACTGCAATTTTAGCAACTGTTCTTATCGGTTGTAAAAAAGAAGCAGAAAAAACAGAAGAAAATATCAGCGCAACAGACTCTGCAAATATTCAGAGCACACCGGAAAGTGAAACTTCTAAAATCTCACTTAAAGAAGTTGATCAAAAAGGCTTAACTGAGATTCTGTCTAAAAATAACGATACTTTATATGTAACCAATTTTTTTGCGACCTGGTGTGGACCATGCATGATGGAAATGCCTCATTTTAAAAAGAAAATTGAAGAGTTAAAAGGGCAACCCGTAAAGTTTACTTTTATAAATATTTTTAATAAACCGGATTGGCAAACAGAAGTTTCTGCGTTTGCACAAACAAGTGGTTTGGCAGATAAAATTCTTCTTCTTGATGATAGCAAGTTAAACCAAGATTTTTTTGAAAATTTTCAACAATGGAGTGGAAATAATATTCCATTTACTTTCTTCAGAAAAGGTGATAAAACCGAAGAATCTTTAGGTTCAATGAGTGAAGAAATGCTTAATTCAAAGATTGATTCTTTTTTAAAATAAGATTATTCTAGTTTCAAATGTCTAAAAAATTTAAGATCCTGTGTTTATTTTTACTAATTGCAGTTATTTTGACAGCGATCACTAATCTGAATACAGGATTTTTGACTTTAAATCTTCAGGATTTTTTTCAGGATTCTACCAACAGTCAGATTGCAGAAATTCGTGTGAATCGCGTATTAGTAATGCTTTTAGCCGGGATTTCAATTCCAACTTCAGGTTTTCTGATGCAAGAATACTTTCAGAATCCTCTTGCGGGACCAGATATTTTAGGAATAACCTCTGTCGCAAGTTTATCAGTTGCATTCTATATTTTCTTTTCACACAATATTTTACTGCCCGAATTTCTTCAAAATAGTTTTCTGAGTTTGTCTGCAATTATAGGAAGCTTGCTGTTGATGCTCGTTTTGCTGTCGATGTCTAATAAATTTCAAGATAAATCTTATCTGATTATTTTTGGATTTCTGGTATCTGCTTTTGCGGGAGCTATTGTTTCTCTTCTTCAGTTTTATGCAGAAAATCAAAGCTTAAAAAATTATATTTTATGGTCTTTCGGAGCCAATAATATGGTATCGAGAAATCAGATTATCGTTCTTGCTGTTTTAGTTTTTATTGGATTATTAATTTGCTTTAAAACTATAAAACCTTTAATCGGAAATTCTCTTGGAAGTTCATACGCACAGAGTTTAGGAGTTAATTTAAATCATCTGAAATTGATGATCATTGTTGCTTCTTCTTTACTTTCCGCATCGGTTACAGCATTTTTAGGGCCTATTTTATTCATCGGAATTATTGTTCCTCACTTTTGCAGATTGATTTATAATCCTGCAAAACTTTGGCAACAGTGGATTTTGAATATGTTTTTAGGAATGTTGATGATGTTATTCTTTTCAGTGGTTGCCGAAAAATCGCAGATTCCTTTGAATGTAATCAGTTCAGTTTTTGGTATTCCTGTAATTTTAATGATGCTTTTGAAACAGAATAAAGTGTAAATGTTGGTATTTCACAAAGGCGCAAAATTTTTCATAAAATAATGTTGTAAGGCGCAAGGATTTTATCTTTGATAAAATTTAAAACTATAAAATATAAGTGAAAAAATAATTTCAATATTGGTTGAAAATCTTTGATTTTCTTGCGCCTTAAAAACAGTATAAAAATTAAAAAATTGCGCCTTTGCGAAATACCAACAATAAACACAAACCACAAAATGAAAAGCACAACACAATGACAGAAAATGAATTATCAAAAATTGTTTTTGAAACAGGATTAAAAATCCATAAAAAACTTGGAGCAGGACTATTTGAACACGTATATGAAGAATGTCTTTTTTATGAATTAACAAAAGCAGGATTACTTGTTGAAAAACAAAAACTACTTCCAATTATTTATGAAGAATTAAAAATTGAAAACGCTTTCAGATTAGATATGATTGTTGAAAATAAATTAATCTTAGAAATAAAAACCGTTGAGTATATTAATTCAACTCATAAAGCTCAACTTTTAACTTATTTAAAAATGACGAATTGTAAATTAGGATTACTATTAAATTTTCAATCTGATATTTTTAAAAATGGAGTAACAAGAATCGCAAACTTTTTATAATTAAAGCTAACAAATATTTGACAAAGTCAAATTCCTTGCACCTTAAAACACTATTTTTGTAAAAGAAACTTTGCGCTAAACCAACAATATGCACCTACAAATAAAACAAGCCAATATCGGCTACGACAAAACCTTAATTTCAAATGCCAATGCATCTTTGAATTTAGGAGACGTTTGCTTGTTGATTGGAAATAACGGTGTTGGAAAAACAACTTTAATTAAATCGATTCTTCATCAAAATCCTTTGTTGAGCGGAGAAATTTTAATTAACAACAAAAGTGTAAAACATTTATCGGTAAAAGAAATTGCCGAAAATATTGCCATTGTTTTTTCTAAAGCGATCATTCCGCAAAATTTCACGGTTGAAGATTTGATCTCTTTAGGAAAATATATTTATTATCCTTTTTATTTTGAACTTAAAAAAGAAGATCGGGATGAAGTTTCAGATATTATTAAAGAATTAGATTTAGAGCAATACAAAAATACTCCTCTAAAAAATCTGTCTGACGGAAATCTCCAAAAAGCCTTTATTGGACGTGCATTAACACAGAACTCTCCTATTATTATTCTCGATGAGCCGACAACTCATTTAGATGAAAAAAATAAAATCATCATTCTAAAAACACTTCGGAAACTTGCCAAAGAACAAAATAAACTGATTTTGTTTTCTTCCCACGATTGGCGTTTGGCAAAAGAATTTGCCGATAAAATCTGGTATGTTAAAAACCAGAAATTATTTTCCGGAATTGTTGAGGATATTTTACTAATGCATGATGAGTTGACGAATGCATCATTATTTCAGGTTAATAAAAATTTTGTTGCTCCTTCCATTATTTCGCCCGAAATTCAAAAAGAGATGCTCTACTCTTTATTGCAAAAAAACTTTCAAAAAGACCTTTCATTATTCCATTTTCAATATAACGATACATTTTGGGAGATTTCTTACAAAAACGAAATCTACAAATGCGAATCCTTCGAAGAAATCGTTAATTTGATTACAAAGCTTCATTAATACAATCTTTTATTTGTTTATTCTATATACTATGCATGCATAGTATTATGCTTGTCATATAATTTAAATTACTGATATTCAGTTAATTAATAAATTTTAATATTAATTAATACTATGCATGCATAATATTTACTACATTTGATAAAACCGATTAGCAAAAATAATATGATGGATAATAAAGAAAAAACAGAAAACGTAGACCTCATTCTGAAGCAGACTTGGTTGGCTGTTTCAAAAATGTATACTGAGCTTGCACAAGAACACGATTCTACTGCTGTTCAGGCTTTAACATTACTTAAAATTGATCCAAAAGAAGGGACAAGAAGTACCAATTTAGGCCCGAAAATGGCAATCGAGCCAACTTCTCTCACAAGAATTATTAAACTCCTTGAAGACAACGGATATATCTACAAAGAAAAGACGACTACCGATAAAAGAGAAGTCATCATTAAGCTTACGGATAAAGGATTAAGCTCAAGAAATATGTCGAAAGAAGTGGTGGTAAATTTCAACAAAAAAGTGATGGAGAAAATTTCTCCTGATAAGTTGGAAACCTTCAAAGAAGTAATGAGTGAAATCATGAAAATTGCTGCCGACTTGAATAACAGAAAATAAAAAATTCGCCTTTTTTGGAACGTCTTAAATAAAAATCCTAACCAAAAGAGGTGAAATTAAGCGATAATAACTAAAATAAATATTAATGAAAAGAAGAATCAAACACGTTACGGTATTAGGTTCCGGAATTATGGGAAGCGGTATTGCTGCACACTTTGCCAATATTGGCGTGCAGGTTTCACTGCTCGATATTGTTCCTTTTGAATTAAATGAAGCCGAACAGAAAAAAGGTTTGACAAAAGACGACAAAGCTGTGCGAAACAGAATTGCTTCCGAAAACTTTGAAAAACTTAAAAAAGCAAGTCCTGCACTACTCTATTCTCCGAAATTTGCCGACAGAATTAAAGTAGGGAATTTTGATGATGATTTAGCGAAAATAAAAGATACTGACTGGATCATTGAAGTTGTTGTTGAAAAACTTGACATCAAAAAATCGGTTTATGAAAAAATTGAACAGTTTAGAAAACCAGGAACTTTAGTTTCTTCAAATACTTCTGGAATCCCAATTAATATGTTGGTAGAAGGAAGAAGCGGTGATTTCAAACATTATTTTGCAGGAACACATTTCTTTAATCCTGTAAGATATCTTCCTCTTTTAGAGATTATTCCTACAAAAGATACATCTCCTGAAATCATAGATTTCTACATGAGTTACGGAGCAAAATTCTTAGGCAAAACAACTGTTTTGGCAAAAGATACTCCTGCGTTTATCGCCAATAGAATCGGGGTTTTCTCGATGATGGATTTGCTTCATAATGTTCAGAAATTATGTTTAAATGTTTCTGATGTAGATAAATTGACAGGTCCGGTTATCGGGCGTCCAAAATCTGCGACGTTCAGAACAGCCGATGTTGTAGGTTTAGATACTTTGGTAATGGTTGCAAACGGTGTTCGTCAAAGCGGTGCTGAAGCAAATGATTTCAACAATGTTTTTGCCCTTCCTGATTATATTCAGAAAATGGTAGACAACAAATGGTTGGGTTCAAAAACCGAGCAAGGTTTCTATAAAAAAGTGAAAGGCGCAGACGGAAAATCTGAAATTCACGGATTAAATCTTGATACTTTAGAATACGAACTTCAAGGAAAATCTTCTTTCCCTACTTTAGAATTAACTAAAAATATCGATAAACCAATTGACAGATTTAAAGTCTTAATTGGTGGAAAAGACAAAGCTGGAGAGCTTTACAGAAAATCTTTGGGAGCATTATTCGCTTATGTTTCGCACAAAGTTCCTGAAATTTCTGACGAAGTTTACAAAATTGATGATGCAATGAGAGCTGGTTTCGGTTGGGAAAACGGGCCTTTCGAAATTTGGGATGCAATTGGGGTTCAAAAAGGTATTGAGTTGGCTAAAGAAGCGGGTTATGAAGTTTCAGACTGGGTTAAAAATGTAGAGTCTTTCTATAAAGTAAATGAAGATGGACAAAGCATTTATGTTGATAAAAATTCAGGGGAATACAACAAAATTCCTGGGCAAGATGCTTTTATTATTTTAGATAATATCAGAAAAAACAAGACACTTTGGAGTAATTCAGGTTCTTCAATTGAAGATTTAGGCGACGGAATCATCAATTTTGAAATCCGTTCTAAAATGAATTCTCTGGGAGGCGAAGTTTTAGATGGATTAAACAGAGCGATTGATTTAGCTGAAAAAGAATACGACGGATTAGTGATCGGAAATCAAGGTACAAATTTCTCTGTTGGAGCGAATTTAGCTATGATTTTAATGATGGCAATCGAGCAAGATTGGGATGATTTGAATATGGCAATTGCTTATTTCCAAAAATCGATGATGAGAGTTCGTTACTCTTCTATTCCTGTTGTTGTTGCTCCTCACGGAATGACTTTAGGTGGTGGTTGCGAAATGACAATGCATGCAGACCGAGTGGTTGCAGCTGCAGAAACTTACATCGGATTGGTAGAAACCGGAGTTGGTGTAATTCCAGGCGGTGGCGGAACGAAAGAATTTGCTTTGAGAACTTCAAGAGAATTCCACAGTGACGATGTTAAAAATAACCGTCTTCGTGAAGCTTTCATGAATATTGCCATGGGAAAAGTGGCAACTTCTGCTTATGAAGCATACGACATGGGAATTCTTGAAAAAGGAAAAGATATCGTAGTCGTTGACAAAAAACGTCAGATCGCAGAAGCTAAAAAAGTTGCAAAATTATTAGCTGAACAAGGTTATACTCAACCCATCGAGCAAACTGTAAAAGTTCTTGGAAAAGACGCTCTTGGAATGTTCTACGTAGGAACTGACCAAATGTTAACAGGAAATTTCATCTCTGCACACGACAAAAAAATTGCAGATAAATTAGCCAACGTTTTGGTAGGCGGAAATCTTTCTGAACCAACTGTTGTGACCGAACAATACTTATTGAATCTTGAAAGAGAAACTTTCTTACAGCTTTGTGGTGAAAGAAAAACTTTGGAGAGAATTCAGTTTATGTTGCAGAAAGGAAAACCGTTGAGAAATTAAGATAAAAAAATTTCACAAAGTTTGTCATTCCGTAGGAATCTAAGCTTAGATGCTTTCAGCATGACAAATTTGATGTATCATTTTTTTAATTAAAATCAAATAATTAATAAACAAATGTCAAAACAAGCATATATAGTAAAGGGGTTCAGAACTGCCGTTGGAAAAGCTCCAAAAGGAAGTCTAAGATTTACAAGACCCGATGTAATGGCGGCTACAGTTATTGAAAAATTAATGGCTGAGCTTCCACAATTAGATAAAAACAGAATAGATGACCTTATCGTAGGAAATGCAATGCCAGAGGCTGAGCAAGGACTGAATGTAGCTCGTCTGATCTCTCTAATGGGGTTAAATACAGATAAAGTTCCGGGAGTAACTGTCAACAGATACTGTGCTTCAGGAAGTGAGGCAATCGCTATTGCTTCTGCAAAAATTCAGGCTGGTATGGCAGATTGTATCATCGCGGGTGGTACAGAATCTATGTCTTACATCCCTATGGGAGGTTACAAGCCTGTTCCTGAAACGAATATTGCAAAAACAAATCCTGATTACTATTGGGGAATGGGTTACACTGCTGAAGAGGTAGCAAAACAATACAATATTACAAGAGAAGAGCAAGATCAGTTTGCTTTTGAATCTCATATGAAAGCTTTAAAAGCGAATCAGGAGGGGAAATTTACAAACCAAATTGTTCCAATTCCTGTAGAATATAACTTTCTGGATGAAAACCAGAAAATGCAGACTAAAAAGTTTGATTTCTCTATAGATGAAGGTCCAAGAAAAGATACTTCTTTTGAAGGATTATCAAAACTAAGACCCGTATTTGCCAACGGTGGAAGTGTAACTGCCGGAAACTCTTCTCAAATGAGTGACGGAGCGGCTTTCGTAATGGTAATGAGTGAAGAAATGGTAAAAGAACTAGGACTTGAGCCTGAAGCTAGATTAGTAGCTTATGCCGCAGCCGGACTTGAACCAAGAATCATGGGAATGGGGCCAATTTATGCTATTCCAAAGGCTTTAAAACAAGCAGGTTTAGAATTAAAAGACATCGATTTGATTGAACTTAATGAGGCTTTCGCTTCTCAGTCGGTTGCCATTAAGAAAGAATTAGGCTTAAACCCTGATATCTTAAACGTAAACGGAGGAGCAATTGCTCTTGGTCACCCACTGGGATGTACCGGAACAAAACTAACTGTTCAGCTTCTCGACGAGATGAGAAGAAGAGGCAACAAATACGGAATGGTTTCCATGTGTGTGGGAACAGGACAAGGAGCTGCTTCTATTTTTGAACTTCTATAAAATAAATTGGGAAGACTGAGTTTTCTTTCTTCCCAAATTTTAATTTTTTATGACAAACAAGTTATCTTTTTTTTCTCTTTTTGTGGTTATTCTGGTGAATTCTCAGCAGAAAAAAACGACATATTTTGACAAAGAATGGAAAGAAACTACAAAAGATAAAGCAGTTTTCTATAGACCTACTCCTGTTGTATTAAATGATTCAATAGAATTTATCCAGGATTACTTTATTAATGGAAAACTCCAATATCAAGGATACTCTTTGAAAAAAGAAAATCATAAAAAAAATATTGGTTCAGAATATTGGTACGACGAAAATGGTTTTGACAACGGTTCAAAATATTCTCAGAGCAGTTTAGAACTTAAATTCTACTACCCTAGTGGAAAACTCTGGAAAATTCAAAAACCGAATGGAAAAAAAGTACAGGAAGAAACTTATCTTGAAAATGGAAGCCTAAAAAGTATTGATTCAGTAGATTACGACTCGGATTCAAGAAATACTGGAGTTAAAAAAGTATATTGGAACAATAGTAATAACCTTGCCTATGAGGAATTTTACAACACAGAAAAACAGTTAGTTAAAATTAAAAACTACAAGCAAGACGGAAGTTTAATCAGTGAAATAAATGCTGATAATATTATTGATGGATATGTAATCAATCATGAATATTTTAAGTATGATATCCTTAATAACTTTGCCATTGCTTCTAAAAAGCTTTCATTTAATGATAAAATATCTACAAACCAGGTAATTGATTTTCCCGATGCTCATTTTATAGTGCATGGAAAATATTCTGATATTCTTCAAAAAAATGGAGATAACTATATTTTTTATAACTATAAAAGCTGGATTTCTGATGATCGCAGAAAAAACCGGGCGTATACAGAGCTGGAAAATGATGATAGAATTTTTAAATTTAAAAATATACAGGACTATTTAGGTGAAAAAAACTTTCTTTTAGACGTTAATAAAATTAAAAACCAAACCATTGAAAATTTTAAAAATGAGATAACTAAGAAAGTTTTCAGCTATTATGATAAGGAAGAACAATTATTATATAAATATTTTTTTCCCACACCTGAAATAATTAGCAAACAAGTATATAAGTTTGAAGATAATGAGGGTTATGGATTTGGGTATCATAAGTCCAATAAGGATGATCATGAAAAAAAATGGAGACTCTATTCTTCCGAATCTTTCACGGCTTTCTTATTTAATCTTCAAACCAATAGACCTGTTATATCTTTTAAAGATTCGTCAGACAATTTCTTTATACCTCTTGAAGACGGCTACTTATTGAATAATATAAAGGTAAAGGCAGAAGATAAATCTGACAGTAAGATTGATCATAATCTCGATGTTCAAAAGCATTATACAATTATTGAAGAAAATGGCAAAAAGAAATTGTATTCAGTATTTGGGAATCAGGTAATTCGTGACAGCTATGATGAAATTCTAATGAATGATTATTTTATTGTAACTAAAAAGGGTTCTGATTATTCCATTTATGATCCATTTTTTAATAGATTAAATATCAACAATATAAAAAGTGTTTATCTAAAAGGTGACTATATCAATGTTTTATATGATGGAAAGGTAAGAAATCTCAATTCATTATTGGAAGATACTCTACCTAAAAAATACATTTATATGACATGCAGTCAGGATCCGAACACCTATTATAAATTTTCGCCGGCTTATGATAAAAATTCTAACCGAAATGTAATTGTAAGAATAAGAAACCGATGGGATTCTTCTGAAACACAATCATATGCTTTAAAAAATCTGCCTCAAAAAGCAAAACTAAACTATATCTATAATGATATAAAAGCAGGTAGAAAGGATATTCTAAACTATTTCAAATATGATGCTTATGATATTGAAGATTTTTTCATAACAGCAGAGTATCAAGGTAAAAAAGGACTTTTCTCTTTTGATAAGGAAAAAAGAAATTTCGTAAATGGTTCGAGAATAACAATTAAAGATAAAGAATTTGAAAAAAAATATTCTGAGATCACGCAGGAAGCAAGTTTTAGCAGATCTAAGAATGAGATTGAGGATGAAGATGACCATAAATTTAGGTTCTATGATTTCAATTATGAATTTGATGCCATTACCCTATTACCAATGGAATATGATGATATTATTTTCAAAGATGAATTAATCATTTTTTACAAAGACAGAAAATACGGAGTTTATAAACTCAGCAAAGAACCGAAATACAAAAAAACAGGAATCCGAAAAGATAATTTTTTGGAAATAACAAACGAAAAAAATCAGCAGGGCTGGCTTGACCTTGCTACAAACATTGAATATTATAATTGAAAATAAAATAATAAATAAATATGACTACATTAAAAGGTGGCGAATTCCTAATCAAAGAAATTCCTGCAAACGAAATTTTCAGTCTTGAAGAACTGAGTGAAGAGCAAAAAATGCTTCGTGATTCTGCGAAAGAGTTTATCGATAGAGAGGTGATCCCGCATCACGATCGTTTTGAGAAAAAAGATTATGCATTGACAGAAGAAACAATGCGTAATCTGGGTGAAATGGGATTATTAGGAATTACCGTTCCTGAAGAATACGGCGGTTTGGGAATGGGATTTGTGAGCACAATGTTGGCTTGCGATTACGTTTCCGGAGGAAATGGTTCATTAGCAACAGCTTACGGAGCACACACCGGAATCGGAACATTGCCTACTCTTCTTTACGGAAGTGAAGAATTGAAAAAGAAATATCTTCCGGATTTAGCTACAGGAACAAAATTCGGAGCGTATTGTTTAACTGAACCTGATGCGGGTTCTGATGCAAACTCAGGAAAAACAAGAGCAAAATTATCTGAAGATGGAAAACATTATATCATCAACGGACAAAAAATGTGGATTTCTAATGCGGGATTTGCAGATACTTTCACTTTGTTCGCTAAAATTGATGATGATAAAAATATCACAGGTTTTGTAATCAACCGTTCAGAATTGGAGAACCCTGAAAGCTTAACTTTTGGTGAAGAAGAGCACAAATTAGGCATTCGTTCATCTTCTACACGTCAGGTTTTCTTCAATGATATGAAGGTTCCTGTAGAAAATATGTTGGGTGAAAGAAATAACGGTTTCAAAATCGCTTTGAATGCATTAAATGTTGGTAGAATTAAATTAGCTGCTGCAAACCTTGACGGACAAAGAAGGATTTTAAACCACTCTATTCAATATTCAAACGAAAGAAAACAGTTTGGTGTTTCTATTTCAACTTTCGGAGCGATCAGAAAGAAAATTGCTGAAATGTCGACTGGAGTTTTTGTAAGTGAAGCTGGATCTTACCGTTTAGCAAAAAATGTTGAAGATAAAATTGCAGAATTGGTTGCAGGTGGAATGGATCATCAACAAGCTGAATTAAAAGGTGTTGAAGAATTCGCTGTAGAAGCTTCTATTCTTAAAGTTTTCGTATCTGATCTTACTCAAAATACAGCAGATGAAGGAATTCAAATCTATGGCGGAATGGGATTCTCAGAAGATACCCCAATGGAATCAGCATGGAGAGACGCAAGAATCGGTAGAATTTATGAAGGGACGAACGAAATCAACAGACTTCTTGCGGTTGGAATGTTGATCAAAAGAGCAATGAAAGGTGAATTAGATCTACTTTCTCCGGCAATGGCGATCAGTAAAGAATTGATGGGAATTCCGTCATTCGAAGCTCCCGATTATTCTGCATTTATGAGTGAAGAAAAAGCAATTATTGCAAATCTTAAGAAAGTGTTCTTAATGGTTTCTGGTGCGGCTCTTCAAAAATACATGATGGATATTGAGAAACAGCAACATTTATTATTAAATGCTTCTGAAATCTTAAACCAAATCTACATGGCAGAATCTGCAGTTTTAAGAGCTGAAAAACACTTCTCTGCTGATTCTGTAGAAGCTGCAATGGCTCAGTTAAACCTTTACAAAGCAATTGACAAAATCATTGCTGCTGCAAAAGAAGGAATTGTTTCTTTTGCTGAAGGCGACGAACAGAGAATGATGCTTTCAGGATTGAGAAGATTTACAAAATATACAAACAGTCCGAATGTAGTTGCGTTAACTGAAAAAGTAGCTGCTCATTATATTGAAAAAGGACATTATTAGTCTTTATAAATAAATTTGATTTCAAAACGTCTCAATTTTTTGGGACGTTTTTTATTTTATATTTAAAATAATTTTTTCAAAAATGTAATAAACAAACGTATTCAGTTGTCTTATAATAATACTTGGAGTTTTAAGCCAATTTAAATTATTAAATCTGATAAAAATTTAAAACAATGAAAAAGCTATTAATAATCCCAATGTTAAGTTCTATATCATTTTCAGCACAGGTTTCTCCCAGAATACCTTTGAAAATTGATTCCATAAAGTTTCCGAAAATTGAAAAACCATTTATTGTAACACCTTTAGATGCATCAAAGTTTGATAGTTCTATTGCTAAATTGTATAAAATGCCTGTTGCAAAGCCGAAAAACCCTGAAATTTACTCCAGTTTAAAGGCTCCTAAAAAAGATACTACATTACATAAAATGCCCAACCTGTTGGATGTAGCAAAACCACCAAAATTAAGCGTAAAATAAATTAAGTGGCAATTCTGATTGTTGAAAAAATATCTTAAAATTTTTATCAAAACTATCAAGTTTTTCTAAGCTGTTTTATATTTTTGTATTCTATTTTTTCAAAAAGAATGACAAAAGAAGAACTTTTAAATAAAGCTATAAAAATTGCCGACAGAGCACATAAAGGGCAAAAAGATAAATATCATGCGCCCTACATTGCTCACGTAATGCGTGTGATGGAATACGGTAAAACAATGGACGAAAAAATCGTCGGTGTTTTGCACGATGTGGTGGAAGATCATCCTGAAGAATTCAGCTTTGAATATTTAAGATCTGAAGGTTTTCCTGAGTATATACTTTTTGCAATAAGCTGCCTTACAAAATTTGATCCTGAAGAAGTTTATGATGATTTCGTAAAAAGAACTGAAAGATCTTCTCTTGCTGTTGCGGTGAAACTCAATGACCTTCGTGATAATATGGATTTGAGAAGAGTAAACAGGGAATTAACTTCAAAAGATATTCACCGTTTCAATAAATATTTGAAAGCGTACCGATATTTATCAGAGAAATATTAGATTAATCTGCTCCCGGGAAATGATACGTTTTGTTGTCGTTATCGGTATCGTCGATATTGATATTTAGAGCAAAGTAAACAAAATGTACGTTTTTATTTCCTTTTGCTTCGAATTCTCTCTGCCATAAATAACCGCCAAGAATACCGAAGTTTTCATCGATTTGATATCCAAAACCGCCATAAACTCTGTTTCTTGCAAATGAAGGTTTCATGGGTGTAACGACAAAAACTTCATCGTAAACGTTTGCGAAAACTGTTCCTGGTGCAATTTTTTTAGCATTTAAAGGAACTGAAACATTCAGACGGTAACGGTAACGCATTCTCTCTGAATTCTTATCGGTTTGAGGCTCATAAAACCATGATTTTTCTGCACGGAATCTGTTTTCAAATTTTACAATTCCTTTTTTGAAATCAATTACATCCTGCAACCAAACACGGAATTCTTCCTTATTAATTGCGTGATCTTTGTAAGTTGCATATCGTCCTAAACCGATGAATGGTTTGTGATTTTTGGTAAGATTATATCCTAAACCTCCTTTTATTTCGTAATAATCAGGATAAGTATAGTCTTCAATACCTCTCAACTGTCCTTCAGCATAAAGGAAAAATTTTGGATGAAACTTATAGGTCAATGTCAAAGCGTTAAAAGAGGAAATATGTTCCTGTGCTTTGAAAATACTTAAACTAAAAAGTAGGCTTATGCTTAAAATAAGTTTCATCCAAAAAAATTTTTGCAAAATTATATCATTTAACGATTGGGTAATATTAAGTTTACTTAATATTAATATTGTAAGAAAAACCAATGTGAAACCACCTTTGAGGCATCGGTACACCAAAAGTTTCAGTGTATTCTGAATCAGTCACGTTATTGATTAATGCATATACAGAAAAGTCTTTTTTATTAAAGCTTAGCTTTTCATCCAGCAAATGATAACTGCCTAAATTCATCCTGTCGTTATATCTGTAAACCAATTCGTTGGTGAAGTATTTCAGAAACTTTGTCTGAAGCTTTGCTACAAACTGATGTTTCAGATTATCTAATGCATAACGTGAGTTTAGGTCGTTTAAATCTTTCAGCTTATTATCGATATAGGTGTAACCCAAAGTATATTTCATCCAATCAAAAACTTTATGATCGATTTCTACTTCAATCCCTTTTATTTCTTTGTTTCCGATATTTCTTGAGTACCAAACCGGGTCTTGCAGAGAATTTTTGATCCAATCAATAGAATTATTAGAATCTCTGTAGAAACCGCTGAATTTTGCTAAAATGCCTTTGTTTTGATATTGATATCCAATTTCTGCATAAACAGCATTTTCAGGTAAAAGATTAGGATTTCCCTGTTCTGTTTTGCTTATATAAAACAAGTCTGTAAAAGTAGGAACTCTGTGAACTTTTGAAATACTTCCAAAAACTTTATTATTCTGATAGAATGTGTAACCAACGTCTAAACCAGGGTAAAAGAAATTACCGTTAGTAGAATAATTTGCCCAGGAAGCTCCCGGACTGATATTTAATTTCTTATCAAAAAAAGAAAAATGATGCTCAAAGAAAACCTGTGTTACGAAACGTTCTCTGTCGCCCAGATTATTACTTGCCAAGAATTCTTTTCTTAATTCTACACCCAAACCTGTAGTTCCCAAACTTGATTGGTAGCTTGAATTCACTTCTCCGCCCACATTATTTCCGATGTGCATGTTTCTGTAGATTTCAGGTTTTTCTCTGTTAAACAGATACATATCCTGTCCTCTTCTCCAGTAAACATTAGAATTAAGTTTCAGTTTTCCGAAAGTTTGCTGATGGGCAATACTTAAAATGGAAGCCTGCAGTTCTTCATATTGCTCAGTTGCTTGTGGCGAAGAATAAAATCCGTTGGCTCCGAATTTCTTTTCAGAAAAACCAGCCTGTAATCTGATGTCACCATTTTTTATTTTTAATTGATTTTGATAGAATACATTTCTGATTTCAAAATCGGTATTATGTCTGTAACCTTGCGAAGAATTTGAATTAGCCTGTAAAGAATTTGAAAATTTTTCGTTCCCAAGATTTGCATTAAATCCGAAACCATACGTTTCATAATCACCTGCATTGGCGCTGATTTTTACATTTTTCCCAACGTGAGTTTTGGTAATAATATTGATGGCTCCTGCGTAAGCATTTTGCCCGAATCTTCTTGCTGATGGTCCTTTTATAACTTCTATTCTTTCAACATTATCCAAATCAACAGGAACGTTTAAAGAATTGTGACCCGTTTGTGAGTCATTCATCCTGATTCCATTGATTAGAATTAAAACCTGTTCAAAATTACTTCCACGGAAACCAACATCACTCTGCACTCCATTTGCTCCTCTCCTTCTGATGTCCATTCCGGGAATCTGCTGAAGAATTTCATCAATACTTGCAGCCGGAGAATTTAGAATTTCGTCCCTTGTAATTACAGAAATATTCTGATTGGCATTTTTATAGGTAGTTGCAATAAATTTCCCCTGAATTTCAACAGAATCGATTTCCGAAGTTTTTACCTGTGCATCGAGTGCACAAAACGTAGCAAGAAAAAATACAGTTCCGAACTTCTTGTTCATAATACTTGTTGATTTATTTTTGAAGTTCTCAAAATTAAGAGTCTTTAACAAAACCAAAAAATGATAGATATCATAAAAAAAGATGCATGTAAATGCATCTTTCATGGGCTTAGAAACCTTTTTTATCTTTTTTTCATTAAATGTGTAATAAAATGTCTGAAAAGTGCTCTCATTTTTTTTACTATTTGGTTGGTGCAATTTTACAAGAAAAATATTTACAAAACAAGAGATATTGTTAAAAAAATAAAAGGTTTTTATGTTAATTTATTATATAAAATATTATAGATTGATTTATAGTGATTTAAAATATTCTTATTCAAATTAATAAAAATTGAAGAATTAATTCTTTTAAGAAAATCCGGCAAAAATTCGTATTTTTGTTAGTCTTAATTTTACTATGGCTTCAACAACAGAAATAAATATTAAAAAACAGGTTTTCGTTAAAAATGCACATCTTAACAACCTGAAACACATTGATGTTTTAATCCCGAAAAATAAACTGATTGTCATTACTGGGGTTTCCGGAAGCGGAAAATCTTCATTGGCTTTTGATACAATTTATGCTGAAGGACAGAGGCGATATGTAGAAAGCCTGAGTTCTTATGCACGTCAGTTTTTAGGTAAATTAGAAAAACCAAAAGTTGATGACATCAAAGGTTTGGCTCCTTCAATTGCTATTCAGCAGAAAGTAATTTCTTCAAATCCAAGATCTACTGTGGGAACTTCTACAGAAATTTATGATTATATGAAGCTTCTTTTTGCGAGAATCGGTAAAACTTTTTCTCCGGTTTCAGGTGAAGAAGTGAAAAAAGATTCGGTAACCGATGTGATAGATTTTATTAAGAATTCAGAAAATAATGTTCCGTTTTTACTGACAGCGCCGTTAAATTTTGATGTTGAAAGCTTTACAGATACTTTAAATGTTTTAAAACTGGCCGGTTTCACAAGGTTAGAAGTCAACGGAAATCTTGCCGGAATTGAAGATCTGGAAAGTTTTGGTTTCACTCCCGAAAAAGGTATGGAAATCAATTTAGTGATCGACCGTTTTTCATATGAAGAAGATGAAAGTTTCCTTCAGCGATTGGCAGATTCTATTCAGATGGCTTTTTATGAAGGTCACGGCTATTGTTCTTTAAAAAATACAGAAACCGGAACTGTAAAAAACTTTTCAAATAAATTTGAGCTCGACGGAATAGAATTTCTTGAGCCTAATGTTCATTTTTTTAGTTTTAATAATCCTTTTGGAGCTTGCCCAACTTGTGAAGGTTATGGAAAAGTAATCGGAATTGATGAAGATCTTGTTATTCCAAACAAAGCTTTATCGATTTTTGAAGATGCTGTTGCTTCCTGGAAAGGGGAAACAATGAGCGAATGGAAAAAAGATTTTATTAAAAAAGCGAAAGACTTCCCTATTCATAAGCCTTATCATCAATTAACTAAAGAGCAGAAAAATTATCTTTGGAAAGGTGATGGTAAAAGCACTTTCCCTTCTTTGAATAATTTCTTCAAAATGCTTGAAGAAAATTTATATAAAATCCAGTATCGTGTTATGTTATCGCGTTACCGTGGTAAAACGCTTTGTCCGACTTGTGAAGGTTTACGTTTGCGTGAAGAAACAAGCTGGGTGAAAATCGATGGAAACAATATTCAGTCGATGATTGAGCTTCCTTTGGATGAACTTTTACCATTGATCCAATCTTTAAATCTTTCAGAACATGATAAGGAAGTTGCTAAAAGATTATTGTACGAAATCACAACCCGTTTAGAATTTTTACTGAAAGTTGGTTTAGGTTATTTAACAATCAACAGAACTTCAAATACGCTTTCTGGTGGTGAAAGTCAGAGAATTAACCTTGCTACAAGTTTGGGAAGTTCTTTGGTTGGATCTATTTATATTTTAGATGAACCTTCGATTGGTTTACATTCCAGAGACACCGAAAATTTAATTGAAGTTTTAAAAAATCTTCGTGATATTGGAAATACGGTAATCGTTGTGGAGCATGATGAAGATGTGATGAAAGCGGCAGATTATATTATTGATATTGGCCCTGAAGCTGGATATTTAGGTGGTGAGTTGGTTTTTGCAGGCGATTATAAGGAATTGAAAGATGCCGATACACTGACTTCAAAATATCTTACAGGAAGACTTGAAATAAAAGTTCCTGAAAAGCGAAGAAAAGCAAAAGAATTTATTCATATTAAAGGAGCAAGATCCAATAATCTGAAAAACATTGATGTAGATATTCCTTTGGAAAGTTTAGTAGTTATTTCGGGAGTTTCGGGAAGTGGAAAGTCTACTTTGATGAAAGAAATTCTGACGAACGACATTCAGATTCAATTGGGAATGGGCGGAAAAAAAGGCGATTACGATTCTGTAGAATTTCCAAAAAAACTGATTAAGCATATTGAATTGATTGATCAAAACCCTATCGGAAAATCATCGCGTTCAAATCCTGTAACCTATCTGAAAGCGTATGATGATATTCGTGATCTGTTTTCTAAGCAGAAAAGTGCTAAAATGATGGGGTACAAGCCAAAACATTTTTCATTCAACGTTGATGGCGGAAGATGTGATGAATGTAAAGGTGAAGGCGTAATCAGTGTTTCGATGCAGTTTATGGCAGATATCGAGCTTGAATGTGAAGCATGTAAAGGAACCCGTTTTAAAAATGAAGTTCTGGAAGTAAAATTTGACGAAAAAAACATTTCGGATATTCTTCACATGACGGTGGATGAAGCATTAGAATTTTTCAGAGAAAATAAAGAAGATAAAATCGTTACAAAACTGACTCCGCTTCAGGATGTTGGTTTGGGATATTTACAGCTCGGACAGAGCTCTTCTACCCTTTCAGGTGGTGAAGCGCAACGTGTGAAATTGGCTTCGTTTCTAGTAAAAGGCGTTACAACCGATAAAACGTTATTTGTTTTTGATGAACCTTCTACCGGATTACATTTCCATGATATTCAAAAATTATTAAAATCTTTACAGGCTTTGATTGATCTCGGCCATTCTGTGATTGTTATTGAGCATCAACCGGATATTATGAAATGCGCTGATCATATCATCGATATTGGTCCTGAAGCCGGAAAATACGGTGGAGAAGTTGTTTTTGCAGGAACTCCGGAAGATCTGGCAAAGAATAAGAAATCGCATACGGCGAAGTATATTGCTGAGAAATTGTAATAATATCATGAAATTTCTCTTTTCAACATTAATAATTTTATTCATCAGTTCTTGTAAAAAGGATGATTCAAAACATATTGAAAAGAGAGATTTTATTGTTTCTAAATTTAACGATGATATTGAAAAACATTTTCAGGAAGCGAAACTGAAAAATCCTGATTTAGCTATAATTAAAGAAATTAAATTTTACGATTATCCAAAAGGAGCTGTAAATTTTATCTTTTTGAAAGATAACTCAGTTTATTATTATAATGAACAGCTTTTCAGTTTAATATGCGGAACTGGATTAGAAAATTTAAAACCGGCAAAAAGAGTTTTATCTTCAACAGTTTGAAAATTATAAAATACAGTGAAATTTACAATCTTTTAAAAGCGAAAGCTGCAGTAGAAAAAATGAAAGATGGTCGACAAAATTTGCGACATTTATCTTTTGCTTTTGAAAATGATACCATTAAAAATTATAATATCTCCAAGCTTTTACAAGATGTTGATAGCTTATGTTATCATTCCTATACAGTAAGAAAAATTGCCCCTTTTGAAATAAGTGCTTTAAGTAAAGCAAAATAATTCCTGACTTATCCACAAAAAATTGTGGATAACTTGTGAATTTTAACATTAAATTTATATTTCGTATTAAAAATATTCCTACATTTACTATGTAATAAAAATGACATGAATCTTTTTCTTGCCTTTTTCGACTTCGAAATCGCAATTAAATTTGAAATAAAAATTTAAGCACAGCATCGTCGGCTGTGCTTTTTTGTTGTTGTCTAATTAAAAAATGAGATGTATTTATCTACTGAATCCGCTTCTAAAGAGCGGATTCTTTTAGTCTTTAGATTTTACAAAAGCTTTCTCCTTAGAAATCCAGATTCCATTGATGACGTTTTGATCACGATAAATCCATACATTGATATATTTCAAATCTTTAGATTTTTCAAAATCGGCATCGAAAACAATTAATTCTATTGGATCACTATTTTTCGTGTAATCTTTTATATAAGCTGAATTAAACTTGATGTAATTGATTTTTCCTGATTGATTTACTTCTTCGCACTTCTTTTCATAATCACCAAAAAGTTTTCGCTCTAACCTTTTGTCTAAAATAAAATTTATGAACTGAGAATAATCTTTATTTTCACATTTTTTGTAATATTCTTTGATGAAATTTTCACTCACATTTATTCTTTCAGTACTGATTTTAGAACTGCTGATTTTTGTGTAATTTTTTTGTGATAATGCAAACAACGAACTTGTTATCGCAAGTAGAGTTATAATTTTTTTCATGTCTATGTGTTTAAAGACAATCAAATGTAGAGATTTAAATCAGTAAATCAAAAATGATTGATAAAATAAAAACCGACAGGCAATGCTTATCGGTTCTTGAAAAATGAAAAATTAATATGGATATGAACTATTTGATGTTTTTAGAATCATTTTTAATTCTGAAGCAAATTTATATTTATTTAGACTAAATATAAATAATATTCAACTGACTTTTGTCAGTTTCTCACATTTAGTTCATCTTTCTCTCTTGTTAGTTGGTCAAGCTTTTTCAATAATGTCGGCATTCTATATAGGCCGTGCATATTTTCTACATTGGTTTTAGCTTCTTCAACATCGAATCCAATCGCAGTAAGGAATAAAGGTGTTTTACTTTCACCTCGAAAAACCGTTTTTCTCAGATCGTCTTCACTTGCAAATCCATTTTTAGCAATACCGATTACAGGATATTTCTTGTTTAAAGATTCGTAAAGATAACCACCTAATCCTATTTTTCCTGAATTATCTAATGTGACATAACCGTCAACAATAATAAGATCGCCTTCTTTTAAATCGATTTTTGTTAGCAAACTCAAAATACAGGGCAATTCTCTTTTGTAAAAAGCTCCACTTTCATAATCAGAACTGATTTCTGTATTTTCTGAATAGATAAAGCTTTCCATTTCAGAACTCAAGTTTTCAAAGGCAATGCAGACTGTTTTTGCAAAGTCTTCGTAATAAAAAGTATCGAATGCGTAAATCATCTTTTAAGAAATAAAAAATTCTCCGAAATGCCACAAAACTCCTGCCGGATCAAGAAGAAAACACTCTTTTCCCCAAACTTCAGTCTTTGTGGGAACTAATCGGATTGTATTATATTTTTCTTTTAAATTTAAAGACACAAGCTCTTCCCAATAGAGATCTACATTTTCTATTTCAAGGAAAATCATGGTGTTTTCAATCCATTCTTTGGCATAATAATCTTGCAAATAAAAGGCAAAATCCCCTTTTTTAAACACTGAAAATTTGGGATCGATCTCAACTTCTTCAAACCCTAAATCCCTGTAAAATGCTCTGCTTTCGGCAAAGTCTTTTGAACCGATAAAAGGTCTTATCGATTTTATTTTTTGATTCATATTGTTTTGTTGTTTGTCCAGTTCTCAAAAGTCATTTCAAACTTAATTTCATTTTTACCGTGAATTCCTATTTCGTTCCAGCCAGATTTTCGGTAAAAAAGTTCTGCTCGTGTATTTGGAGAAGTTCCAAGCCAGACGTTATCTTTTGTTTTAGCAAAGTACCAATCCAGCATAATATCGTGCAGTTTCTTGCCAATTCCTTTCTTTTCAAAATCGGGATCAACAAACAGTGCCCAAATATTATTATCTTTTAAATCTACAATCGAAAAACCTGTAATTTTTCCGTCGATTTCGCAAACCCAGCCTTTTCCTCTTTCTTTAATAAACTCTTCACAGTCTTTATCAGTCACAAGATCAGGATTTGACAAAGTATTTTCCTTAACAGAATTTCTTACCACCTGAATTTGAGGTATATCTTCTACTCTAGCTTCACGAATAATCATATTTGAATTTTAAAAAACGAAATATTATTTCTTATCTACCACAATTCTTGCTTCACGATTGGCCAGTTCCCAAGCTGTCGTAAAAACCAGTTGTGTTCTTTTTTGCAGCAAAGGAAAATCAATTTTCTCAACATCATCTGTTGGTTTGTGATAATCTTCATGAATTCCATCAAAGAAAAATGCTACAGGAATACCGTGCTTCGCAAAATTATAATGATCAGAACGGTAATACAATCTGTCTGGATCTTTCGGGTCATCATATTTATAGTTCAGTTCCAGATTGTTGGTCTTTTTGTTGGCTGCTTCATTAATAATTTTCAGTTCTGAACTCAACATTTCAGAACCAATCACATACACATAATTTTTTCCTCTGTTTGCAATATCATCTCTTCCGATCATGTCAATATTTAAATCTGCCACTGTGTTTTCTAAAGGAAAAACAGGATTATCCGAATAATAAGACGATCCGAAAAGTCCATGTTCTTCTCCAGTTACATGTAGAAATAAGATTGATCTTTTGGGACCATTTCCCGCTTTTTTAGCACTTTGAAAAGCTTTGGCAATCTGCATTACCGCAACCGTTCCGCTTCCATCATCATCGGCTCCGTTATAAACCACTCCGTTTTTTGTTCCTACGTGATCGTAATGTGCCGAAATCACAATAATTTCTTCAGGTTTTTCGCTCCCTTCAATAAAAGCCAAAATATTTTCGGAATCCGGTAAATTTCCACCACCTCTTTTATTCATATAAGAAGACGGAACTTTTTGATAATAGAAAGTTAAATTTTTGGGAAACGAAATTCCTAAATCTTTATAAAAATTGATGATGTACTCGCCTGCTTTTTTCTGACCGGGACTTCCCGTATCTCTTCCTTCCATTTCATCAGATGCAATGACGTATAGATTTTTCTTTAAATCTTTTAGTTTAATTCTTTGATACGCTTTATTAAAAGCTTTTTCACTTTTTAAATTATTTGAATTTAAATGTTGATCTGAATTCTGATTTTGTGTTGAAATTGCTGAACTTCCACAGCTTGTAAGAAGTATTGCTGAAAATATAGGGAGAAGTAATTTCTTCATGGTAAAAAATATTTGTTTAAAAATAACAAAAATAATTCATCTGCTTACTGCAAACATTTTTTTTATATATTTGATAAACACTATGGAAAAAAATTACGGATTTAATGATTATAAATTTTTTACAGACATGTCGGAGCTTTCTTCCAGGCATAAAAGTTATGATTTATCATTAGGCCTTCCCGATTTTGAAATTGATCCTCGCCTTAGGTATTTTCTTAAAGAATCTGCCGATATGATCAGTCACAGCTACGAATCTCTTTCAGGAAATTCTTTATTGATCGAGAATATTATTCGTTTTAATTTTAACAGAAAAAACAGCTTACAATTAAAATACGAAGAAGTTAATATTGTACCGTGTTCTACATTTGGACTGTACACTTCCTTAAAGTCAATTTTAAATAACGGCGATGAAGTGATTGTCATTCAACCTTCTTATTATACATATGCTCCTTCAATTGTTATGAATGGCGGTGTTCCTGTGTACTACAATTTGGAAAAAGATTTTAAAATTGACTGGGAAAAGTTAAAGCAATGTATTTCTGTAAAAACAAAAGCTATTATTGTCAATTCACCCCAAAATCCGACCGGAAAAACGTGGAATAAAGAAGATTGGGATCAACTATACGAGCTTATAAAACATCAGGAAATTTATCTTATTTCTGAAGAAGTTTATGATATTTACCATTATGATAATGCAGAACATTACAGTTCATTTTTGCATCCTGAATTAAGAAAAAAAACATTCTGTATTTTTTCTTTTGGTAAAATGTTCCACGCAACAGGCTGGAAAGTAAGTTATATTTTAGCTTCAGAAAGTTTGCTTGAAAATTTCAGAAATCATCAGCAATACATTTCGTATAGCTCCAATTCGCCTTGTCAATACGCAATTGCAAAATATCTTGACGTTTTTGATCCTGCAGAAAATCAGAAAATCATGGAGAATAAGCGTAATATTTTTAATGAATTAATACAATCTACCCCTTTGATTGTTGAAGAGATATCCCAAGGTGGTTTTTTTCAGATCATAAATTTCAGAAATATTACGAAAACCATGACCGATGTAGAGTTTTCGAAATGGCTGACTGTAGAAAAAAAAGTTTCTTGTTTGCCGCTTTCTGCATTTTATAATTCTAAAACAGATTCAGATTACATCAGATTCAGTTTTGCTAAAAAAGATGAAGTGATTATTCAGGCTTTGGAGCATTTGAAGAAAGTATTATAAATGTTATCAAAACCTTATAATTACCAAAATTGACATTTTCAAATTCGTTTATAATTAGTTTAAATGAATTTGACAGATGCATAAAAAAATAAAACTTAATAAAAAACTTCAATGAAGATCTCAAAAAAAATTTTGATGTATTTATGTATCATCATATTATTTTATTCATGTGCCAAAAAGAATCCTTTGATTGGAACATGGAAATTTACTTACAGTCATGCAAATAATGAAGCGGATAAGTATAAAGAAGATGATTATTCATCATACAAGTCGTATATAACTCTTTCTGGTGATAATTCTTTTTTGCTCGTAGATCACGGACAATCGAGTCCTATAAATACATTGAGTATTCCTAAAGATTCACTTAATGAAAATGATAATAATACAGAAGTTTATTTCGGAACATGGTCGGTAAAAGACTCAATAATTTATTTTGAAACTCAAAATCATAAGAACATCCCGGAATTTTCAGCCAAAATAATTTCTAGTAATGAGAGAAATATGAAACTGAATTTTCCTGAACAAAAGCAAGTAAAGGGAATGGAATTTAAATATAAAAAAGAAGATTATAATGATGTGAGCCGTTCGAAATACAACTTTACGACTAATGAATTAAATAAATGGCGTATAAAAAGTAAGAGTAAACAAACAAAAGAAAAAATAAAATCTAAAATTGAAAATGCCTTGGAGTTTTCAATTGCTTTTTTAGAATATCATGAATTTGAAGATAAAGTAGCGATGACCCTTTATTTAGAGCCTTTGCCTTTTAAATTCTATGGAAATGGAATTGCATTAAAAAATCATTATAAAAACGAAAACTGGAATGAGTTGTTTTATGATGAAGAAGATGCCTCTATTGCGTATGATATGCTTAAAAAAAGCTTCAATAATGTTGCAAGTATTCCAGAAGAAATATCAAAAAACCCAATAAAAATTAATCTTTTTATCCTGAAAGAAACATTAAAAAACTTGAAATGATTTAATTAGAGTTTTTTCTTTAAAGCTTGAATATTTTATTTCTAAAGAATAAAAAAGCACCGCATTTTGCGGTGCTCAGTTTAGTTTAATTTGAATTAAAGAGCTGTAACTCTTAGGTCTATTCTACGATTTTTTGCCTGACATTCTTCGGTGTCGTTTGTAGGGCAAATGGGATGTTGAGAACCATATCCTTCTGCTTCTATTCTATCTGTAGCAATTCCCAATTCCAATAATTTTAATTTTGCAGTTTGAGCTCTAAGGTTTGAAAGTTTCAGATTACTTTCTTCATTTCCTACATTATCTGTATAACCGCCCAATTTGATTTTTAAATCGGGATAAGCATTCATAATTTCTGCTAAATTAGAAAGTTGAGCTTCTGAACCAGTTTTTAAATCACTTAAACCAGTTTCAAAATACATGTTCTCAATAGTATACCAGTTATTCGGATCTAAAACCGTTTGATCTTTCTTACTTACATCTTCTTGTAAAAAGTACAATTGGCTTTGATTACCCAAAGAAATTGTTTTACCACTTTTCAGTTTTACTTCCTGAATAGTTCCTGTATTGTAGACAAAGTCTCCGTTTTCATTAATTTGGCCAACTACTTCTAAAGTTCCAACAGCAACGTCTTTTCCATCGATTGACTGGTTCTCTGAGTGAATTGCTGTTTTTCCTATTAAGCTTTCAATTTTCGCTTTTCTGTTGGCTTCAATTTTATCTTTATGTAAGATTGCTAAAGTAGGTGCAATGACCAAAGAAACAATAGACATTAGTTTAATCAAAATATTCATCGATGGCCCTGAAGTATCTTTAAATGGATCTCCCACAGTATCTCCTGTTATAGAAGCTTTATGAGGTTCTGAGCCTTTATAATACGTTTGTCCGTTGATATCAACTCCTTTTTCAAAAGATTTTTTGGCATTATCCCAAGCTCCCCCTGCATTATTCTGAAAAATCCCCATTAAAACACCACAAACAGTTGCTCCGGCAAGAAAACCACCCAAAACTTCAGGTCCGAAAATAAAGCCGATCAATAATGGTGATACAATTGCAATTGCACCAGGAAGCATCATTTTTTTGATGGAAGCATCGGTAGAAATCGCTACACATTTTTGATATTCCGGTTCGGCTGTTCCTTCAAGAATTCCGGGAATTTCTCTAAACTGTCTTCTCACTTCTTCCACCATCGCCATTGCAGCCTGTCCAACTGCGGTAATAGCCAAAGATGAAAATATAAACGGAATCATTCCACCGACAAATAATCCGGCTAAAACATCAGCTCTGTAAATATCGATACCATCAATTCCTGCAATACCCACAAATGCAGCAAATAAAGCTAATGCCGTTAATGCTGCAGAAGCAATTGCAAATCCTTTTCCGGTTGCAGCGGTTGTATTTCCTACTGCATCTAAAATATCTGTTTTTTCACGAACTTCTTTTGGTAATTCACTCATTTCGGCGATTCCGCCTGCGTTATCAGCAATAGGTCCGAAAGCATCGATTGCCAACTGCATTGCTGTAGTTGCCATCATTCCGGCTGCTGCAATTGCGACACCGTATAATCCTGCGCATAAATAAGATCCGTAAATTCCGCCTGCTAAAACAAGAATTGGTAAAAGTGTAGATTCCATTCCTACGGAAAGCCCGCCAATAATATTGGTTGCGTGACCAGTAGAAGACTGTCTTACAATACTTGAAACCGGTCTTTTTCCCATCGCAGTATAAAATTCTGTGATGATGCTCATTAAAGTTCCCACAACCAAGCCAACTATGATGGCTCCAAAAACTCCCATTTTAGTAAACTCATGACCTCTTAAAACCATTTTTTCAGGTAAAAGATAAGTTACTAAAAAATAAGAAGCTATTGCGGTGATGACTATGCTTCCCCAGTTCCCTAAGTTTAAAGCATTTTGCACATTGGATGTTGATGAACCTTCGTTATCATTAATTTTAACGAATAAAGTACCAATCATTGAAAAAATAATTCCTGTTCCTGCAATAAGCATCGGTAATAAAATCGGAGCAAAACCTCCAAAAGAATCATTTGAAATCGTCTCTCTTCCCAAAACCATTGTTGCTAAAACGGTTGCTACATACGAACCAAATAAATCGGCTCCCATCCCTGCAACATCACCTACGTTATCACCTACATTATCAGCAATTGTAGCCGGATTTCGGGGATCGTCTTCGGGAATTCCCGCTTCTACTTTTCCTACTAAATCTGCTCCAACATCGGCAGCTTTAGTATAAATTCCACCTCCTACTCTGGCAAATAATGCAATAGATTCTGCACCTAAAGAAAATCCTGTAAGAATTTCTATGGTTCTTTCCATTTCGTGAGAATTTACGGCAGCATCAGGAGCAAAAATCTGTTTGATAATTAAATAAAGCGCTCCTAAACCTAAAACAGCTAATCCGGCAACTCCCATTCCCATTACGGAACCTCCGGTGAAAGATACTTTCAATGCTTTAGATAAAGAAGTTCTTGCGGCTTCTGCGGTTCTTACGTTGGCTTTTGTAGCGATTTTCATTCCAATAAAACCTGCCAAAGCAGACAATATAGCTCCGATTACAAAGGCAATTCCAATAGTCCAGTGTGAATTGGAATTGGTCATTCCCATTACGGCTAATAAAATGGCAACAATAATTACGAAATACATCATGATCTTGTACTCGGCCTTTAGAAAAGCCATCGCACCGTCAGCGATATGTCCGCTGATTACTTTCATTTTTTCATTTCCAGCATTCTGCTTACTTACCCAATTACTTTGAATAAAAGTATAGATCAGGGCAATAACACCAAAAATGGGTACTAAAACAAATAAGTCCATAGTTTATTATTTTTATATTAAAAGTTCGTGATTATCTTTATAAATATAATGATTTTTATAAATACTTTGTAAAAACAAGCCTGATTATTCTATTTTTTTGTAAATTTAGTCAACACCATCCAAACTATTTTACCATGAAAATTTTACTTTACCTATCTATTTCAGCATTATTCATCAGCAGTTGTCAAACCCAAAAATCAGCAGAATCGCTTTATTTTGGTGGAACAATTTTGACGATGGAAGATTCTTCTCCTCAGGTAGAAGCTGTTGTCGTAAAAAATGGAAAGATATTTTTTGCGGGATCTAAAGCTGAAGCTGATCATCATGTTAATAGCAAAACAAAAATGATTGATCTGAATGGTAAAACTTTGCTACCAGGTTTTATAGATGTTCATGGTCATTTCACTTCAAGAGCTGGATTGATACAAGCGATAGATCTATTTCCTGAACCATACGGTACGGTTACCTCTATCAAAGATTTACAAAATACTATTAGAAATTCTATTATAAAAAATAAAATTTCGGATAACCAACCTGTTATAGGTAATGGATACGATGATGCCATCATGACAGAACATAGACATCCAACAAAGGATGAGCTTAATGCAATCAGCACGACCAACCCGATTATTGTCATTCATACTTCCGGTCATGCAAGTGTTGCTAATTCTGCGATGCTAAAGTTGCTCAACCTCTCAGATTCTTCAAAAGATCCTGAAGGCGGATATTTAGGAAGAGATAAGAATGGAAAACTCAACGGAAAGCTAGAAGAAAATGCAAGTTTTAAGGCATTACTTACTATTACCGAAAAAATGAAAACCGGTGATTCTAAAGCTCAGGCTATGAATAATCTGATGAAAGCTCAAGAAGAATGGCTAAGTTATGGGCAAACTACCATTTGTGACGGAAGAACGATGGGAGGAAGTGTAGATCTTTTGGAGCAAGCTGCTACTGAAGGCTTGTTTAAAGCTGATGTCGTTTATTTTCCGGATTATGAATATTTTAAAAAAGATTTAGATGTTTTTAAACCTAAATACATGAAATATAAAAATCATTTAAAACTTGGAGGATTTAAATTTTCTGACGATGGTTCTCCTCAAGGTAAAACAGCTTGGCTTACACAGCCTTATCTTGTTCCACCTGAAGGACAGTCGAAAGACTACAAAGGTTTCCCAATATTTACAGATGAAACTTTATATGAAGACCTAAAAACCTTATTTCAAAATCATATTACCGCTCAACTTCACGTAAATGGCGATGCAGCGATAGACCAGACAATCCGTGTCATCAAAAAACTAAAAGATGAAAATATTTATACTCCGGAATTGCGAGCAACATTAATTCATGTGCAAAACAGCCGACCAGATCACATTCAAAAAATAAAAGAATTGGGGGTTATTCCGTCTTATTTTTCTACTCATACTTATTTGTGGGGAGATTGGCATTATTCAAGTGTTTTTGGTCCTGGAAGAGCTTCTTTTATTAGCCCAGCAAACTCTGCATTAAAAGCGGGAATTATTTTTACTATTCATCATGATGCTCCTGTTACTCCACCAGATCTTATCACTGCGGTTTATGCTGCAGTTAACAGAAAAACCCGTTCCGGAAGAATTTTAGGATCAAATGAAAGAATTACAACAATTGAAGCCTTGAAAGCTATTACGATTAATGCTGCTTATCAATTACAGGAAGAAAATAGAAAAGGCTCTATTAAAGAAGGAAAATTAGCTGATTTTGTAATACTTGATCAGAATCCTTTAACGATAGATCCAGAAAAAATTAGAAGTATTAAAGTTTTAGAAACTATTAAAGAAGATATTCCGGTTTATATTAGAAAGTAATTGATTTCGGAAATCTATTTTAATATTCAGATTAAAAAACAAAAAAGGGTAAATGAACAGTTTCATTTACCCTTTTATATGTTAAACAAAGAGAATTTTATCCTCCGTATTTGCTTGAATAATCATTTTGTGAAGCTATGATTACTTTTCTTGCATGCTCTGCTCCGTAAACCTCCTGAATTCTACATTTTGCAGGCTCATCCGGTAAGTTTTTGTACGTTAAGAAATAGTGCATCAATCTTTTTACTTCAGCTTCAGGTAATTCTGAAATATCTCTGAAATGACCGAATGCGTGATCGCTTACCATTACAGCAACAATTTTGTCATCAGCTTCACCTCCGTCAATCATTTTGAAACCACCGATTGGAATAGCTTCCATCAAAAGTCCTCCAGAATGAATGTTGTGAGAGCTTAATACACAGATATCCAAAGGATCGTGATCTCCCATTGTAACGTCAGTTGCGCCACTTTCTACTGCCAATTTCATTACTTCCTCATTACAGTAAGTTCTAGGAACAAAACCGTATAATGCAGGAATAATGTTAGAAAACTTCTGAGGTCTGTCTACTTTAAGGTAACCAGTTTCTTTATCTATTTCGTATTTAATTGTGTCTGAAGGTACTATTTCCACGAATACGTTTACCACGTTTGGCGCATCTTCTCCTGCAGAAATCCCATGCCACGGATGTGCTTTAAAATTTGGAATCATTATTTATATTTATTATTTAATTAAGCTATTATTAAAATTTCTCTCCTCAAATCTTCTATCGTTTCTCCAATATAATCATTATCATTCATGTAATTCATGATGAAAACGGTTTTATACTCATTAAGATTCGGGTTGTTATTAAGACTTTCATAGGTTTTGTGCAACAAATCTATGATTGCATTTTTAGAATCTACGATATTCTGCCATGAATTTTTTGTTAAATAAAGCTGCTGTGAAGCATTATAATCAAATTCTTCGTTGATGGTTTTCTCGGTAAGAAATACAAATTCATGAGCGGCAAGCTCTTTATCAAACTTAAGAATAAGATTTGCAGGTTTTATTCTTTCCAAAAAAAGAGTCATTCTTTCATAAGAATGCGTTTTGTTTTCAGAATTCGACTTTACAGAAAGTAATTTTATTTCCTGATTTTTTAAATTGATGTACGAATACACAAATTGTCTCAGCAAAACCAAAAACGGAATTGCAATAACTAATGCAGCTGCATAGGGTAAATAGTCTGAAAAATCTGTCATAATTTGAGGTAGCAAAATTACTAATAAATTGGCTCTTAGGAAAGTTTTTTAAATAAATCTTCTTTTGAACTCTGAATGTAAACTAAACCCAGTATGATTATTAGATAATAACCAATCATCATTCTGTTGACCATGGTAGGAAAAATTAAAAATCTAAGAAAAATAGATAGATAAATAAACCCAAAAAACAGGTATGGCAGATAGTTTTTCCTGTGAAAAGAAAATTTATTGTAAACAATTATTATAATAAAAATCAACAGTAATAAGAAATATGATGAATTAAATTCAAACAATATTTTAGATTTAATAAAGTGTAAATAATCCTGAAAATTAAACGGATCGGGGTTTGAAATCGGATATAGCTGAACTTTCGTAAACTGATTCATAAATAATGTAGACCAGGAAATCTGATTAAAATACTGCACTACAGCAAATGAAAGAAATAAGTAAACAAAAGAAACAGCAAGTTCATGGTTTTTAATCTCCAATTTTTTTCTCTGGATAAAAATTAAAATATAAAAGAAAGCATAAAATATAAAGTATTCCGGTCTGGTTAAAATGCAAAGCATTGCAAAAACTGTTGCAATAAGAAAGTTTCGTTTAATAATGAAAGCATAAAAACTTAAAAGCAAAAGCAAGCAAGATAAGCTATCCGGTGAAGCATGTCTACTCGATTCTAAAAGAGTTTTGAAAAGCGATAATAATATAGTTAACAGAAATGCTAACTGATGGTTTTTCAATGTTTTGCTTAAAAATAAAAAGATAAAATATAGTATTAAAGCATAAGATAGTATCGAAATCAAAAATGTAGAAGTCGATGCTGCAAAACCAGCTTTAAAAAATAATAAATTAACAAAATTATAAAATGGTTTTACCGAAAACAACTGTAATTCTTCTTCAAAAATTTTTGGATTTTCTGAGATGATTTTGTAATAAGTATTTTCACCTTTTGCGGTTTCTTCATGCAAAAGATCAGACTCAAACATTCCGGGTCTTTTTTCATCCAACTCAGCAAACACTTTTTGGTGGATTTCTTCAATCTTCATTTCAGGATATTCAGCTTTATAAAGCAACCCCATATAAGCTTCAATATCAACATTATAATATTGATGCGTATAAAGATAATACGACATAAAACATAAATAAACCGAAAGTAAAACCTTCAAAATAAGATAGTTTTTCTTCAGCATTTTTTACAGCTCAAATAATGCAGGTCTTTGCGTAACCTCATGATAACATACGCTTTTTTCGTCAAAATAATGATAAACTAAGCTTTTTCTTGTTTTTGTTTTATCTAAATGCGGTTCTCCACCGTGAAGAATATTGGCATGCCAAATCAAAAGATCTCCTTTTTTTGCTCTGAAAATTTCTTTTTTTAAACCTAATTCTTTCACTTTATTTTCAAGAAATTCTTCGTAAGCTACATAACTTTTTTTGCCTATTTTAAAAGTTGTTCCTTCATTGTCGTAGTCAGAATTTAAGAAATACGGAAGCTTATGACTTCCCGGAATGTATTGTAAAGCGCCATTCGTTTCGTCCACATCCTCCAAGGCAATCCAAACTCCTAAAAGTCCGCCCAAAGGATAAGTCGTCATGTGAATGCTGTCTGAATGTGTTTTTTGCTGACTTCCGTTGATGAAATTGATGCTCTGGAACAATTTTGCATCACCATCGATTAAAACAGATAAAAATTCGAGTAAGTTTTTATCATTTCCGATATTTTTTATGATTTCAGAATGATGAATAACGAACATTAATTTACCGCCATAACGGAATTTAATGGTTCCATCTTTCATCAGTTTTTCAATTTCATCGTTGATCTGATCGGCAGTTTCAGGTTTAAGATAATTTCTCAGAACCAAAAAACCGTTATCATTAAAACCTTTGGCGCTTGTTTTATTTTCTTCGGAAAGATTTTTATAAAATTCGGTATTGAAAAGTTTTTGCTCATCAAATTTTCTTTCATTTTCAGGTAAATGCGCAAAGTCTTTGCTTGAGATACTCGAAAAATAGCTTTTATCAAGACCGTATTTTTTATAAAGCGGAATATTATGCTGTAATTTTTTTTTGTTGAAAAAATTATAAATCATGTAAGGCAACTTATAATTGCGAATCTTCTTTAGCATTGTGAGCAGTTTGTAAATACTTTTATAAATTTAAGAATAATATATAGAACTAATCTAAAGAACGTGATTAAATTAAAGTTTCATGATAAATTTCAAGCTCAACAATTTTTTAACGATATCTTTTTTAGAATATTCGATCAGATGATAAGGACGAAGTTCGGGTCTGAAACCTCTGAAAAATTCTTCTACATTCGGCAATTCACTCCCTTCAAAATCAAAGATTCTGGTTGAGATATTTCCTCCTATACATCTGTCTATTAGAACAGAAGACCCCGATACTTTAACCGATTCTTTATCATTAAACGTTCCTAAAAGTGCCACTGTAAAATCATCAAAATAAGTGACGATAATATTGATAATTCTTTGGTTGAGATAAAAAGCTGAAAAATTCAAACAGTTTGCCTCAAACATATTTTTAAATATCGAAATGAAAGAATCTACATCTTCTTCTTTATTGGCTCCCAAAAAATTTTCTTTAATAAAGCTTTCTGCCTGAGAAAAACTGATATTTTTAATCTCTGAGTTTTTTACAACTTCTTCATCAAGTCTAAGTTTTCTTTTTCTTTTAGGAGAATATTTAGAGTAAACCGTTTCGTAGTTATCAGGAAGAATGAGAAAATTTTTCTTAGAATTTAAGGGAGTTTTAAAATGATTAAATTCATTAAAAGTATAAATTCTGATGAGATAATTTTTCTCTAAAAAGCTTAAAAATTGTTCGTTAATTTCTACATTATCCTCTCTTGAAAAAATACCCAATTGCTGGCAAAGCATGGGATTATGAACGATTTTAATTTTTGATTTGAACACATATGGAACAGGCATCACCGCTTCGTAATCCTTGTAAACCAATAATTCCCATTTTTTATCTGATGAAATATCTAAAAACTGTTTTGTAGCAGAATATTTTCGCTGTGCGGAATTTTCCAGGCATTGAGCATATTTTTCAAAATCAATTTCATGGTATTTTAATCTTTTAATCATAATAATCCTTCGTCTGCAAAACTGGTATATGCGTTTTGAGTAATAATTAAATGATCCAAAAGCTGAATGTTCATCACATTTCCAGCTTCTTTCACTTGTTTGGTTATACTGATATCTTCTGTACTGGGTTTTAAATTTCCTGACGGATGATTGTGCGAAATAATAATTCCTGTCGAAAAATGTTCTAATGCAGTTTTAAAGAGTACTCTGATGTCTACAATCGACTGATTAATTCCACCTTGCGTCAACTGAGCGATATGAATTACTTTATTGCTTTGGTTGAGAAAAAGTGCCCAAAATTCTTCAGTTCGTAGATCCGATAAATGCAGTTTCAAAATATTGTAAGCATCTTTACTGCTCGAAATCAAAGGTTTTTCAGGGATTTCCTGATTGGCTCTTCTTCTCCCGATTTCCAAAGCTGTTGCAATTGAAATCGCTTTTACTTCACCTACTCCTTTAAATTTCATTAAATCTTTAACCGTTAATAAACTTAGCTGATGCCAATTATTATCAACCGATGCCAGAATTTTTCGGCCTAATTCTACAGCTGTTTCGTCTCTGTTTCCGCTGCCCATAATGATTGCCAAAAGTTCAGAATCAGATAGTGAATTTTTACCTTTCAGTAAAAACTTTTCTCTGGGTCTGTCATCTTCTGCCAAAAATTTTATAGACATGATTTTAGGGTTTAGGTTATGGGATTTAGTTATTAGTTATTAGTTATTAAAAACATTTATTACTACATTTTTTTATTATACCGAATATCAATCTAACAACAATCAACTAAAAACCATCAACCAAATTAATAAAAAGCATACAAAATAATACTCTTTTTCGATTGGTCTACATGTTTTGCGGTTTCTTTAAAGGCTTTTGTTGATAGCATCGGGCAACCCAAACTTAAACAAGCTAAATTTTGAGATTCCTGATCCGGAACACATCCAAAAGAATGTAATACAATCGCACGTTGCATGGCATTGCTGTTGGTGGAATCTAAACCTTTTAAACGATATGCTTTTCCGAATTGACCGGAATAACTCTCTTTAATTTCATATTTTCCTAATGAAGATTGATAAGAGCCTTCAATATTAGAAAATTTAAGTTGATTTGAATTTTTAATTACAGATCCTGAACCGTTAGAAACAACTGCTTTCTGTATTATTTTGTCGTTCTTCAAATCATAAACAAAATAACGGTACTTCCCTGAATGAATTTTAAAATTAATAAAAATAGCCAAGTTTTGATTGTAATCTTTATTTTTAATATAATTTTTAAGCTCTAAAATCTTTTCTTTAGGCAAAATATCTATACTTTCCTGAGCTTTTGAAGAGTTACAGGAAATTAAAAATAAGAATGCAAATAGTAAAGATTTCATATTTAAAATATTACTCAATAATCAATCCGTCTTTCATCACCAGTTTACGGTCTGTAATTTCAGCCAGTTGTGGGTTGTGGGTTACAATCACAAAAGTCTGGTTGTATTTATCTCTCAAATCAAAAAATAATCGGTGAAGATCATCTGCGTTTTTTGAGTCTAAATTTCCTGTCGGTTCATCTGCATAAATAATCTTTGGAGAATTGATCAATGCTCTCGCAACGGCAACTCTTTGCGCTTCGCCACCCGATAATTGATTGGGTTTATGATGAATTCTTTCAACTATTTTTAAATCCTCAAATAGTTGATACGCTTTATCTAAAGCCTCTTTCTCGCTGGTTCCTGCAATTTTGGTAGGCAACAGAACATTTTCTAAAGCTGTAAACTCAGGAAGTAATTGGTGAAACTGAAAAACAAAACCAATATTCTGGTTTCTGAATTTTGAGATCTGCTTATCGGTCATATTGATAAACGATTCATCATTCAGCATGATTTCAGTATTGTATTTTGTAGGATTTGAAGGGGTGTCTAAAGTTCCCAAAATCTGTAACAATGTAGATTTTCCGGCACCGGATTCTCCAACAATAGAGACAACTTCTCCAGTTTTGATCTGAATATCAACTCCTTTCAATACTTCCAGACTTCCATAAGATTTATGGATATTACTCGCTTTAATCATGCTTCAAAAATAGTGATTTTTTCTTTTGTTTTGAAGTTTTGACTGTTGCTTTTAAGATGAAAATTTGACTTGTAAAATATTCATTTTGTAATGATAATGATTTATGCTTTTCTGATCACAATTCTAAAAGTAGTTCCTTTTCCTACTTCGGTTTGAGAAATCCTAATATCACCATTATGATATTCCTGCACTACCCTTTTGGCTAAACTTAAACCTAATCCCCAACCGCGTTTTTTCGTGGAATATCCAGGTTTAAAAGCATTTTGTGCCTGATATTTTGTCATTCCGCTTCCGTTGTCTTTTACTTCTACCAAAATATTTTTGTTGCGTTCGAAAACCGACATCTGCAAAGTTCCTTCACCTTTCATTGCGTCAACTGCATTTTTCACGAGGTTTTCAATCACCCAGCTCATCAGGATTTTATTGTGCGGAACCAAAATATTGTATGTTGGAAGCAGAAGTGTAAAATCTATCTTTCTTGAAATTCTTGTTTTCAGATAATCATAATTCTCTTTAATGGTTTCATTAAAATTGGTGTCATTTAATTCAGGAACTGAACCAATTTTCGAGAATCTTTCGGAGATTGTTCTCAGTCTTTCAATGTCTTTTTCTATTTCGATAACGCCATCTGAATCGGGGTTTTCAAGCTTCATAATTTCCATCCAGCCCATCATAGATGATAATGGAGTTCCGATTTGATGGGCGGTTTCTTTTGCTAATCCTGCCCAAAGATAACCTTCGTCGGTTTTTTTAACTGTCCTTAAAAACCAGAAGGAAAACAAGAAATAACACAGTACAAAAAATCCCAGTAAAAATGGAGAATACTGTAGATTATTAAGCATTATAGAGTTGTCATAATAAACAAACTGGTCATTTCCGCCTTGAACTTTTATTTCAATTGCGGGATATTTTTTCTCCATTTTTTTTGCTAAAGCAACAATATCATCCGGATTAGTTCCAAATTCTTTTGGTAGATGTTTATATTCAATAACTTGATCATTTTTATCCAAAATAATCACAGGAATAGTTGTGTTTGAACTATAAATAGCAAGAAGCAATTCCTGAACTTCTAAACTCGGAGTCATATCCTGCTGAAATTTTATAGCTTTCACCAAAATATCAACTCTCTTTACTTCTTCTTTCTTCAAATAATTGATAACCAAAGTGGAAGAAATCACAATAGCGATAACTACCAAAGTCATCAAAGAAAAAATAAACCAGTTGTTGAATCTGGAAAATATGGATCTTTTTTTCAATTTTATTTATTTTAAAATATTCAAAATCTTCTGCAGTTCTGTACTTCCGCTTCCCTGATAATTGTTAATAATAATTGAATATAAATACTTTTTTCCATCTTTTGAAGTATGATAACCTGCATATGATTTTGTGTCACGCATTGTTCCGCTTTTCATTTTCATGCCGTTGTCCTGATTGGGAAATCCATCGTAATAAGAATCAGACCAAGATTGTTTTTTAGCATACAATAATGCCTGAACTTCCGCTTTTGCCGAGACATAATTTTGAGGAGAAAGTCCGCTCCCGTCAGCAAAATTGATCATATTAGAATTAATTCCTTTAGATTTCCAGAATTCTTTTAAGTATGCAATTCCACTTTTAAAACCTGGATTTCCTTTTTTCTCTTTGCCTAAAGTTTTAATTAAATTTTCTCCATATAAATTCACCGATTTTCTCAGAAACCAATACACAATTTTATCTAAAGTTGGCGATTCGTAAGTAAGAATAATATTGTTTTTTGGAGTTTCTAACGTGTTTTTACCTTCTATTTCTAATTGAGAATTGGTCAACACTTTTCCTGAAAAATCAATACCAGATTCCTTCAGCCATTTCTGAACTTCCACACCCAATTGCAAAGGTGGATTCGGAACAGAACCTGAAACTGTCGTTACTTTTCCTGCAGGTAAACTTCCGTTGATTAAAGCGACGTTAGAATGCGGTGCGGTAAAAATTAAACTTTGATCTGAATTTCCTGCAGCTTTTAAATCATTCAGCCATTTTACGTTTTCTAAAGGATAAGAAAAACTTTTAAAATCATTCCCGTTGATATTAATGTCAAATTGGTTTTCACGCCAGTTTACACCCCAAACTCCGGCTCCGTAATAATTTCCCAAATCGTCCCACGGCCAACCTCCGGGAATGGTTTGATGGTCAAAATAAGAATCATCAATCACCAAATCGCCAGAAATTTTTGTAATTCCTGATTTTTTGACTGCTTCAATCAGTTTTTGTTTGAAATTTTCGGGTTTGTAACCTTCGTATCTCCAGCTTCCCAAAGTAGGATCGCCGTTTGAAGTGATAAAAAGATTTCCATTTAAATTTCCATTAGAAATCGTTCCTGAATAGGATGATGTTGTTTTGTACGTATAGTTTTTGCCTAAAGTTTCCAAAGCTGCCGCAGCGGTGAAAATTTTCTGTGTTGAAGCAGTAGATAATCCTTTATTTCCCTGAAATTCATACACAAGATTTCCGCTTTCATCAGCAACATAAAAAGATAAATTGGATGAAATTGCCAAAGAAGAATTCATTAGATTTTTTGTGGCATCATCTAATTTCTGCGAAATATTTTGAGCAAAAATAATTTGTGTGGAAAGTGTAAGAAATACAAAAGTTTTTTTCATTTGATATTTATTAAAAAGCTTTACAGAATGCTTCGACTCCGCTCAGCATGACAACGCTAATAATATTAAATTATTTGAGTAGTATTCAAAAATAAGAATTAAAGTTCGCTTCCTGCTTTAATTTCGTAAGGCTCTATTCCTTTTTCAAAAATTCTTGTCAATTCATTTCCTTCCACGGTAATTTTATTGCCAATTCTTCTGATCCAGTTTCCTTCGCGAAGTCCTATAACTTTAGTGTCGTTTTGCGTTAAAAATTCTTTAATTCTTGTTTCTCTTGTTTCTCCGTTATGTTTCAAATCTGGATTTGGATCTAAATAATGTGGATTAAGATTGAAAGGAACCAATCCCATACATTCAAAACTTGGAGGATAAACAATCGGCATATCATTCGTTGTTTTCATATTTTGTCCGCCAATATTACTTCCTGCGCTGCAGCCTAAATATGCCTTTCCGGTTTCGATGTTTTGTTTTAAAATAGACATCAGGTTTTCTTCATGCAAAGTTTTAACCAATAAAAAAGTGTTTCCACCACCTGTAAAATATCCTTTCGCTGAATGCAAAGCTTCGATTTTATTATCAAATTCGTGTAAACCTTTTACTTTAATATTGATGGTTTCAAAAAAAGACTGTGCTTTTGAAGTGTAATCGTCATGTGAAATTCCACCGGGTCTTGCGAATGGAATGAAAATGATTTCATCAATTCCTTTATATAAATCAATAAGTTCTTCTTTTAAATATTCAAGATATTCTCCGCCAAAAAGTGTAGATGTTGAGGCTAATAATACATTCATAAGATGAAAAATAATAGGTTTGTAATGAAACAAAGATAAACTCAAACAAGGTAAGAATCAAAAAATACGCTAAAAAAAGTCTGATAACTGTTAATACCTTCAAAAAAAACTTAAGAGTTCTAAAACTTTTCTTTTAATGGAATTATTCTTGAACTTCACTATTTACAATTTTAAAAATGTAAGAAATATGAAAACGATTAAAATTAATACTAAGCAATTATTTGTAGGTTTAATGATGATAGGAAGTACAGGTGCTCTTGTTGCCCAGACTTCACCAAAAACTGACAGTGTAAAAGTTACTGCTTCTACAACTCAGGTACAAACAAATCCTGTGATTGAGGGATTAAAAAAACAGGTTGAAGCCAATCCTAAAGATGCAGAATCTCTTGCTAAATTAGCTACTGCTTATCAGGATGCTACAGATTGGCAAAACGCAATTGCTACATGGAAAAAAATTTCCGTGTTGTTACCAGATTGGGCTCCATCTTATTACAGTCAGGCCTATTCTTATCAATCGGCTAAAGATGATGTAAATGCTAAACTTTCTTATGAAAAATACATTGCTACCGTAAAACCGGAAGAGATTGAGGCAAGTAAGAAAAATCTTGCTTATGCTTATTATTACATCGCATTTAGCGAACAAAAAGACAATCCAAATAAAGCTAAAGAGCATATTGCAAAATCAATACAGTATGATCCTACTAATCAGGAAGCTGTAAAATTGAGTCAGGCTCTTAATTCATAAAGATAAAAACCGGAGAATTTATTTTCTTCGGTTTTTTATTTGATTGTCTTTCCGAAAAAGTCTGTTTCGCCAGTTAAATATCGAATGATTTTCTCAATATTTCTTTGGATGCTTGCTTCGGTCTTTAAATTATTAATGTAACGGATCAACTCCAATCTTCTTGAAGGAATGAGGTTTTCAAAATTTTGTAAAGCAATACGATTTTCTCTAATTGCTTTTTCTAAATCCGGATGAATTGAAATCGTTCGGTCTGAATTATCAAATTCCACAAAAATTTCAAGCATTTCACCAATTCTTTTCGGAGAATCTTTTAGCATGGTTAAATTAATATATAACCGCCATTCTCCTAAATATTTCATTAAATTTTGTCTGAATTCTTTACCGTTTACAGTTCCTTTCACAGGAATCGGGCTTTTATTCTTTCCTGAAGTTTCAAATATTTCATTTAAAACTTCATCAGGAAGAAAAACAAAAGGATTAATTCCTATGATTTCGAGCTTTGCGGTGAATTGGTTTTTCATATTTTCAAAGTTATAAATTTGATCCGAGTTGCAGGGTTCGTGTCGAATGATGCAATAAGCAACCCTCGAAACTCAAATCTCGTAACTGATAATTCAAAATGGAATGTTTATCTTTGCGGAAATAAATCTATTTAAACAAAATGAAATTTTTTATTGACACTGCTAATTTAGAGCAAATTAAAGAAGCGAAAGACCTTGGAATTTTAGATGGTGTAACAACCAACCCATCATTGATGGCTAAAGAAGGAATTCGGGGAGCTGAAGCAATCAAAAATCATTACAAAGCAATTTGCGAGATTGTAGATGGAGATATTTCTGCTGAAGTACTTTCTACAACGTACGAAGAAATGATCAAAGAAGGTGATGAATTGGCTGCAATTCACCCAAATATTGTGGTAAAAATCCCAATGATCAAAGACGGTATCAAAGCTTTGAAATATTTTTCAGACAAAGGAATCAAAACTAACTGTACTTTGATTTTCTCTCCAGGACAGGCTCTTTTAGCGGCTAAAGCTGGTGCAACTTATGTTTCTCCGTTCTTGGGAAGATTAGATGATATTACAACAGACGGTTTAAATTTAATTCAGGAAATCAGATTGATTTTTGATAATTATATGTACGATACTGAAATTTTAGCAGCTTCTATCCGTCATTCAATGCATATTATTGACTGTGCAAAAATTGGTGCAGACGTTATCACTTCACCACTTCCTCCAATCTTGAGTTTATTGAAACATCCTTTAACAGACAGCGGTTTGGCTCAGTTTGTTGCAGATTCTCAAAAATTGGCGTAAGAATTTGAAATCTGAAGTTTGAGATTTGATATTCGTTTATTGAATAAAATATTTCAAATTCACATAAAAAATCCCGGAACAAAATGTTTCGGGATTTTATTTTATATCAAATTGACTTTACCAATCTGAGGCTCTTCTGCGTTTTTCGATCATTCCATCAATTGAAAATCTTCCTGCTCCAAATGTAATAATGATCAGGTAAATTGAAAGATACAATAAGCTTAATTCTCGTTTATCAAAACCATCGGCGCCATGAACTACAAAGGCAGCAAAACCCATTGTAAAGATTAAAAATCCTGCTGCAACTCTTGTAAACAGACCTAAAATAAGAAAAATAGAACACACAAATTCAGCAAAGACCGTTAATCCTAAAGAGATTTGCGGACCTAAACCTAAAAAGTCGTAGAACTGAATTTCACCACCGTCAATTAATGTTTGAAGTTTGGGAAAACCGTGCGAAATCATCGCAAAGCCTATAAATAGTCTTACAAGAAATAGTACAATATCAAAAATTACAGGATTCGCCTTTGTGTTTGAATAGCTCATTGATTGAAAATTTAAACTAAAGATAACAAAAATATCCGTTAATACAACGATGAATAGAGACGTTTTAGTCTATCTGTATCCAAAATTTTTCAAATCTCTGTCATTTTTTCGCCAGTCTTTTTTCACTTTTACAAAAAGATTTAAGTGAATTTTTTTAGAGAAAAACTTTTCCAGATCAATTCTTGCTTCTGTTCCTACTTTTTTGATAGCTTCACCTTTATGACCGATAATGATCCCTTTTTGGGTATCTCTTTCTACATAAATAATAGAATCGATGAAGATAATGCCTTCTTTTTCTTTAAACATTTCGGTTACCACTTCCACAGAATAAGGAATTTCTTTTTCATAATTCAAAAGAATTTTCTCTCTGATGGCTTCGTTTACAAAGAAACGTTCAGGTTTGTCGGTGTACATATCTTTGTCATAATACGCCGGACTTTCTGGCAACATCGATTTTAATTTAGGTAAAATAATTTCGGTGTTGAAAGCATTTAAAGCTGAAATAGGAAGGATTTCTGCCTTAGGAATTCTCTCATGCCATTCTGAAACCAGTTTCTCAAGACCTTCCTGATTAGTTTGGTCAACTTTATTCAATAATAATAAAACCGGTACCGGAATTTTATTTAGTTTATCAATTAAAAATTCTGATGGTTGGGCTTTATCGGTAACATCTACAATGAAAAGGAAAACGTCTGCATCCTGTAAAGAATCTTTTACAAAATCCATCATTTTTTCCTGCAAACCATATTTTGGATCTAAAACTCCCGGAGTATCAGAAAATACAATCTGTAAGTCTTCTTCATTATAAATTCCAAAAATTCTATGTCGTGTTGTCTGAGCCTTTTGCGTTACAATTGCCAACTTCTCTCCCATCAACTGATTCAGAAGGGTAGATTTTCCGGCATTCGGCTTTCCAACGATATTTACAAATCCTGCTTTGTGCATATAAAAGTATTAATTCGTTTTGTTACGATTTGCAAAGTTAGTAAAACAAAACTGGTCTTTCGGCCAATATTGAAAATTAGATGCCTAAAAAAGATTATTTTTGAACTAAATTTAATGAATACAGACTGCAGAGTTTTTATTAAACTAAATACTTTTAAGACTGTAAAGACGTTTGACTTCATTATATTTTCGATTTAATTCAGCTATTTAATAATGATTATAAAATTGGAAACCTTCGCTGTTAATTCCAAACAATTATTCTAATGAATATTAAAGAGATTATAGATACTATTTACTCACTTCCTCAAGCTTCAAAAGAAAGTTTGGTACAACATATTTCCGAAGTTAGCTATCCTAAAGGATTTTGCCTGATGGAAGCCAACAAAGTGATTCCTTATATTTATTTTTTAAAGAAAGGAATTGTTCGCGCTTATGCTTCTACAGAAAATAATGATATTACTTTTTGGTTTGGGACTGAAGGCGAACCTGTTGTTTCTATGAAAAGTTATGTGGATGAAAAACCAGGCTATGAAAATATAGAACTTTTGGAAGACTGTGAATTTTACAGACTTGAAACTGAAAAGTTAAAAAATCTTTATCATGAAGACATTCATATTGCAAATTGGGGACGGAAGTTTGCAGAAAGGGAACTCGTAAAAACGGAAGAACTGATTATTTCTCGGCAATATAAAACGGCACTTGAAAGGTATAAAGACTTGCTGAAAGAAAAGCCTTATCTCTTGCAGCGAGTTCAGTTGGGTCATATTGCCTCTTATTTAGGAATTACACAGGTTAGTTTGAGTAGAATTCGTGCGGAAATTAAATAGTATTAAATTATTCTCGCAGATTGAGCAGATGACGCAGATAAAAATTTGTTTAATTAGCTAAATCTGCGAGGGGTTTTTTATTGCCATTATTAAAATAAATTTCATTTTTTAACATTTGTAAAATTTTATTTCACTTTAAAGCCTCAATTTTGCGGTATAAAATTAAATAGTAATGAACTGGATTATTTTAATTATCGCAGGAATTTTTGAGGTTGCTTTTGCATCATGCCTCGGAAAAGTAAAAGAAACCACCGGAAACGAGATGTATTGGTGGTTTGGAGGATTTTTGGTTTGTCTCACCATCAGTATGCTTTTGCTCATCAAAGCCACAGAAACTTTGCCTATCGGAACTGCTTATGCAGTCTGGACCGGAATTGGAGCTGTAGGAACAGCTCTAGTAGGAATTTTAGTGTTTAAAGATCCTGCAAGTTTCTGGAGAATATTCTTCATTTCAACATTGATTGGTTCTGTTATCGGCTTAAAAGCGGTTTCTCATTAAAAGTAAATGGTTTATTTCTTATATTTGGGAAAAACTATTATATGAGAACAAAACTACTTTTCCTGTTTATCAGCTGCACATTGTTTGGGCAAAACGCTGATCTTTTTAATAATGATTGGTACATCTCCCAAATTGTAATGAACGGACAAACGACAGTTACTCCTGCTATGAATATTAATCTTGAAAAGTCGTTATTTTATCAACTAGGGACACCTAATTCTTTTAGTTCTAAGTATTTTAATTCGGCAGTAATTAGTATGAATTTTTCGACCATACAAGATAGTTTTATAACAAACGGAGGTGCATGTACATTGATGCAATACGTAGGAATAAATCAAACCGCAGTTAGGGATTACGACCAACAAAATTGTGATTTCTACATTATGAATACTCCGACTGGAAGTGTTTTTAATTATGAAATTGTAAACAATGGAAGTTCAAAAACACTCATTTTTACAAATACTGTTACAGGTAACAAAATTTATTATAATAATTCATTTTTAGGTACAAAGGAGAATAATATTAAAAAAGCTTTCAAATTATACCCAAATCCTTCTACGGATTTTGTTATCATAGACAATGTAGAAAAAAACTTAAAGTTGAAGATTAATGATCTTTCAGGGAAGGTTTTATTTGAAACATTAACATCGGATAAAACTTTAAAAATAGATGTGAGCAGTTTTGCAACCGGACAATATATTTTAAGTGTAGAAAACTTTAAACCAGAATTTTTATTAAAAAATAAATTTTCAGCTTATAATAAAAAAACGGCTTCAGAATCTGAAGCCGTTTTTTTATTTCTTTAAAACGATGGGTAAAATTTCGTTGAGTCGTAAACCATATTTTTTTATTTCTGCATCAGAAAATTGTTGTGAATAAAAATTAGCTTCAACTTCAAAACCAGCATCTTTAAGTCGGTCAAAATAATCCATTCCGTACCAACGAACATGATCGTACTGTCCGAAGTGTTTTTGCCTTTCTTTTGGATCTTTTATAGTGAAATCTTCATAGGTTTTTTCCAAAGAATTTTTCATCGGAACCTGAAGAATTCCCCAGCCTCCCGGTTTCATTACTCTGTATAATTCGCTCATTGCTTTTGCATCATCCTGAATATGTTCTAAAACATGATTACAAAAGATAATGTCAAAACTTTCATTTTCAAAAGGTAAATCTAAAATATCAGCTTTCACATCTACAATCGGTGAATATAAATCGGCTGAAATATAGTTGAGATTACTCATTCTTTTAAATTTTCTCAAAAATTCCTGTTCGGGAGCAATATGCAGAACTTTATAATTTTTAATGAAAAAATCGGTTTCATTCTGAAGGTACAGATACATTTGACGATGCCTTTCGAGACTTAAAGTTCCCGGAGACAACGCGTTCTCTCTTTGCTTTCCGTATCCGTAAGGTAAAAACTTTCGGTAAGATCTTCCATCGATAGGATCGTAAAATTTATCCCCTTTAAAAAACTGATAGATCAACGGACGCGCCCAAATACTCATCTTGATAAGCATCGGACGAGGGATTTTATTTAATAAAAACTTAGTCAGCTTTTTCATTAAAAATCCAATTGAAATGGCTTTTCTTCATCACTTACAATACCCAAAGCATCGTAAATATATTTGAAAGTTGATAATAAAACAGGTTTACCGTTGATGACACAAACATCATGCTCGAAGTGTGCAGAAGGTTGATTGTCTAATGTTGTAACAGTCCATCCATCATTATGGAATTTTACTTTTTCAGTACCTAAATTAATCATCGGCTCGATAGCAATTGCCAAACCGTCTTTAATTACTTTTCCGCTTCCCTGTTTTCCGTAATTCGGAACTTGAGGATCTTCATGCATTTTCTTTCCTAAACCGTGACCAACAAGCTCTTTCACAACTCCGTACCCTTCTTTTTCGCAATGTTTTTGAATAGCGTGAGAAATATCACCGATTCTTTTTCCTCTGATGCATTGCTCAATTCCTTTGTAAAGAGATTCTTTAGCAACTTTCAGTAATTTTTTGGTTTCAGGTTTTACTTCACCGATTTCAAAAGTATAGGCGTGATCACCAACATAACCGTTAAGAATAGCGCCACAATCTACAGAAAGTACATCGCCTTCTTTGATCTCTTCTTTATTTGGAAAACCGTGAACTACTTGTTCGTTTGGTGAAATACACAAAGAATTTGGAAAACCTCCGTATCCTAAAAATGCAGGTTCGGCACCGTGATCTTTAATAAAATCGTGTGCTAATTTATCTAAATATAAAGTAGTAATTCCCGGTTTGATTTCTTTTGCCAACATTCCTAACGTTCTGGAAACCAATTGGGCACTTTCTTTCATAAGACGAAGCTCGTCTATTGTTTTTAATTGAATCATGTAATTAATGTAACAATTTAAAAGTTTGACAATGTAACAATTATCATTGGTAAATTGCTACACTGCTATATTGTTAGATTTATTCTTCTACCAGAATAATCCTTTTTTCTTTTCTTTTTTCAGTTTTGAATATGCTAAAACCTCTTTCCCTTCTACACGAAACTCAATTCTTTCGTTGATGATATTGTAAATTTCGCCCCAACCTGGAAAACCGCCTAAGTTTCTGTCGTCAATAAACCAATCTGCATCCAATTTTCTAGACTGAGTTTCAGCATCAAAAACTTCTCCTTCAAAACTTGAGTTAACTGCATAAAACTCAATACCGTTCTGTCTGCAAAACTCTACAGCTTCATCCAAAGTCTTACCATGTCTGTACGTCCAAAGTATCAGTCTAAAACCTTGAGCCTGAAGTTTTTTAAGTGTTTCGAAAGCGAAAATCTTAGTTTTTCCAATTGCAGGATATGCGTCATCTACGATAGTTCCGTCAAAATCAACAGCAATTTTTTTATTATTTAACATTTTGTTGCGTTTTTAGCTGGGCAAAGATACTAAATAAATAAAAAGTGCCGAAAAACTCCGACACTTCAATTTATAATTTATTGTTAAAATCTAATTATTTTTTAACCCAGTTGAATTCAAACTGCAAATCTGGAGTAGAAATTCTATCTGTAATTTTCTGTAATCTTGATGGAAGCTTCATCAGATATTCCTGAGCTTTTTCTGCCTTTTCTGTAAGACCCGTAATATGCTCAATTTTCCATTCGTCAAGAAGGTCTTTCATGATATTGATATAATCCTGACCTGTGTAAACCATGCATCTTTGTGCTGCATCTGAGAAATGTCCCCAAAGTTCACCCGCTTTCTGACCAGATTGTCTCATCATGTGAGCCGGCATAACGATTTTTTTACGCATCATGTCTTCAAATGCTAAAATCATTTCCGAAGGATCTAATTCTAAAATTTTTGCTACGAAATGCTTGTAAGCTTTTGCGTGTCTTGCTTCATCTGCTGCAATTACACCACACATTTTTGCTAATTTTCCGTTACCAGTTTGTTTTGCCAAAGTACCTACTCTTCTATGCGAAACGTTGGTTGCTGTTTCCTGAAAACTTGTGTAGATAAAGTTTCTGTAAGGATCCATACTTGTTCCGATGTCAAAACCATCACTAATAAGATATTGGGTGGTAATTTCCATCTGTCTCATGTTTACTCTACCACATAAATACAGATATTTTCCAAGTAAATCACCGTGTCTGTTTTCTTCGGCAGTCCAAGATCTGATCCAGCTTGCCCAAGTTGGTCCGCTTTTTTCCTGATCAATTCCGTCAACGCTCATTAGCCAAGATTCGTAAGAAGGTAATGCTTCTTCAGTAATACAATCCCCAATCAATGTTACAAAAAGATCATAAGGCATTTCTTGAGCGAAAGTTTGAATTTCTTCTAAGTCATGTTTAAAATCAGAACTAGAAGGATCTGGTAAATAATCTGAAGGCTGCCAAATTTTCTCAATTGGAGTCAAAAACTTATCGAGAAAAGAACCAACTTCCTTTTCCAAAATACCCATTACTTCTTTTCTTACGAGAGCATTATACATCAAATAATATATTTATAATTTACAAAGATAAGGTTTATTTGTTATTTGTGACATAATATAATATGTAAGTCATACTATTTCTGACATAAATCATAAAAAATACCGCTATCACTATGATAACGGTATTTTTTTGATAATATTATTTCACTTTTAGCTCACTAAAACATCTCCTGTCATAATTGCAGGAATTTCTACACCCATTACCGATAAAATTGTTGGCGCCATGTCTCCTAATTTTCCTGGTTTCAATTCCCATTTTTTATCTTTATCCATCACAATTAAAGGAACTAAATTGGTTGAATGCTGCGTATTTGGAGAACCATCTGAATTAATCATAACATCAGAATTACCATGATCTGCCAAAATAAAAACGGCATAACCGTGTTCGTAACCCATTGTTGCAACTTTTTCGATGCATTTATCTACCGTTTCGGCTGCTTTTACTGCTGCTTCAAAAACTCCGGTGTGACCTACCATATCGGTATTTGCAAAGTTTAAACATACAAAATCAGCAGTTTCATTTTCCAGTTCAGGTAAAATTGCATTAGTAATATCATAAGCCGACATTTCAGGCTTTAAATCGTAAGTTGGTACATCTTTCGGGCTTGGACAAAGCAATCTTTTTTCGCCATGAAATTCTTCTTCACGACCTCCTGAAAAGAAAAACGTAACGTGAGGGTATTTTTCAGTTTCAGCAATTCTGATCTGAGTTTTTCCGTTTCTTTCTAAAACTTCACCCATTGTATCTTTTAAAACTTCTTCGTCAAAAACGACGTTTACGTTTTGATACGTTTTATCATAATTGGTTAGCGTAACATAATGAAGATTCAGCTTTCGCATGAAATATTCAGGCATATCGTGCTGACAAAGAACTTCTGTAATCTCACGACCTCTGTCTGTACGGAAATTAAAGCAAATCACTACATCATTATCAACGATTTTTCCTACAGGAACAACGTTTCCAATCTGTGTTTCTTTAACCAAAATAATTGGTTTGATGAATTCATCGGTAACATTTTTGTCATAAGATGCTTTGATTGCTGCAAGTGCATTGGTTGTCTGCAAACCAACTCCTTCAACCATTGCGTCGTAAGCTAATTTTACACGTTCCCATCTTCTGTCACGATCCATTGCGTAATATCTTCCGATAACAGAAGCTACTTTTCCGGTTGTGTGACTCATGTGTTCCTGCAATTCTTCAATAAATCCTAAACCTGAATGCGGATCGCAATCTCTACCGTCTGTAAAAGCATGAACGTAAACATTTTCATTTAAACCAAAATCTTTTGCCGCAGACAAAAGTCCTTTTAAATGATTGATATGTGAATGTACTCCACCGTTGGAAACCAAACCGATAAAGTGTACATTTTTATTTTCTCTTTTGGCATAAGCAAAAGCCTCCTGAATTACTTTTTCCTGTCCTAAAGTTCCATTTTCGACAGCCATATTTAGTTTTACCAAATTCTGGTATACTACTCTACCTGCTCCCAAATTCATGTGTCCTACTTCAGAATTCCCCATTTGTCCGGCCGGAAGACCAACTGCCAAACCGCTCGCTTCTAAAGTTGTATGTGGAAATTTTTGATAACAGCTATCTATGAATGGTGTATTTGCTTGAGCTAATGCAGAAACTTCAGGATTTGTTCCCAAACCCCATCCGTCAAGTATTGCCAATATTGCTTTTTTAGACATTTTAATTTGATTTTTAAACAAACAAATTTATTGATTTTAAAGTGAATTGAAGAATTTTCAAGGTTTAAATTTTCCTTAAAAGTTTAAAGGAAACTATTCCAAATAGTCAATCTAACTTAGAATTCTTATTGATTATTCGTTATTGATTATAATACTTAATTTTAACGCAAAGGTCGCTAAGATTTTTTTTAAGAACTAACTGTTATTAAGTTCGCAAAGGCGAAGAATTCTAAGAATTTTCATTTATAATAGATCAGAGAAAATCAGTTTTTTTTTAAATGATATTTAGGATTGAAATTAAATTATCCCGAATTATAAATATTATTTTTAATTTTGTTTTATGGATTTAAGAGACCAACTAAAAAACCTTTTTCCTGAGCATGAAGAGCAGGATTTTCAAATGCCCGAAGAAGAATTTAAGCAGAAAGAACCTCTGGTTTGTAAATTTGAAAAGAAAGGCAGAAACGGAAAACCTGTAACTATTGTAGAAGGTTGGCAAGGCAGTGAAGACGATTTGAAAAAGATTTCAAAAAAAATAAAAACCACTTTGGGAATCGGTGGTTCTGAAAAAGACGGAACAATTATTATTCAGGGAGATAACCGTGATAAAATTATGGCGATTCTAAAAGATTTGGGTTATAAAACTAAAAGAGTCGGCGGATAGATTATATTAGGTTTTAGGTTGCAGTTGATAGGTGATAGTTTACAGTATGAATTCAAGTTTTAAAACTGAAAAGCAGGCATAAATATTTTCAGGAAATTATTTTTAATAATGTATAAATAAAAAAAATTGCCATCGACAAAGAACATGACGACAGCAAAAGAGAAAGTGTAATTATTAAAACACAAATCTAAGATTTCAATATTACCGTAACTTTAATCTTAAATTAAATAAAGATTATCTTTTGATTGATCTGCTTTTTTTAAAACAAAATTCTTATCTTCACTTCCCTTTTTTAATAAAATAATTATGCTAAATAAACTTGCAGCTTCAGAATTGGTTCTGAACGAAGACGGAAGTGTATATCACCTTAACCTTTTGCCGGAAGATATTGCCAACAAAATAATTTTGGTAGGCGATCCGGACAGAGTTCCAAAAGTTTCAAAATACTTTGATAAGGTAGAAATCAAAAAAAATAAAAGAGAATTCTATACCCACACAGGAACTTTGCGTGGTGAAAGAATTTCTGTAATGTCAACCGGAATCGGTACCGAAAATATCGATATCGTAATGAATGAACTTGATGCTTTGGTGAATATCGATTTAAAGGAAAAAGAATTTAAATCTGAACATCAATCATTACAACTATTCAGAATGGGAACTTGCGGAAGTGTAAATCCTGATGTGCAGGTTGACAATATGCTGGTTACTCAAAATGTAGTTGGGCTTGACGGTTTGATGCATTTTTATCAGGATTATCAGTTTGAAAATGAGTTTTCAAAAAATTTCTTTGAAAAATTCCCGTACGAAAAAATTAAGCCCATGCTTTATTTCTCTGAGTGGTCTGAAGAATTGGGAGAATTGTATAAAGATGCCAAATATCACGGAAATACAGCTACTTTCCCGGGGTTTTATGCTCCACAAGGAAGACAGCTTCGTTTAAAAGCTTTGGATGATAAATTCCTTGAAACTTTAAATGATTTAGGAATTACCAATTTTGAAATGGAAACATCTGCAATTTATGCTTTTTCAAAATTGTTGGGCCACAAAGCGATTACCGTAAATAATGTGATTGCCAACAGAAGACGTGGTGAGTTTTCATCTGATCATCATGCTTCTGAAAAGAATTTGATTGAGTGGGTTCTCGACAGAATTATTAAATAATAAAAAAAAGGATTGCGAGTTGCAATCCTTTTTTAGTTTTTATTAATATGGGCAATTTTTTTCGTATTCTTTTATGATTCCTGCATAAAATTCGAGATAAGCACGAAGCATATAGTCTCCGATAACCTGCTGCGTTCGATTGTGTTTATAGCCTTGTTTTTTTGCATCATCATAAGCCTGTTTACGGACTTGTTTAAATCTTTCGTTAATTTCTTTTCTGAAACTTTTTTCTTCTAATTTCGCTTCAAAAACATTCATGTATTTTTGGAAATCAGGACAATTTCTTCCTGCATATCTAAAACTCTGCACCATTCTGTCGTACATCGAACCTATACTGAAAAGGCTCATTTTATCGTAATCTACAGGCATCAAAGCAAAATCATCTTTTGCATTTCTGATATAAAACTCTGAATAGGCATAATTGCAGATTGAATTGGTACAAATATCTATATTAGAGCCAAAAATCTGAATTTTCCCATCATATAACAATGGTTGAAAAGATCTTTTTCTTTTGTCCTCAACTTTGCCGTTTTTATCTACATACTTCATGTCTAATCTTTCGATGGCACTGGTAACATCATCATGATCATCAAATATTTTCAGAGATTTTACATCTTTAGCACTTAATTTTTCTGCCGAAGAACTTTGTGTTTTTTTATATTCAAAACTGTAGATATTATCTTTATCAAAAAAGCCCGGATATGTACCATTTGGGTAATTGTAACCGACAAAAAAGCCATTTATTTTTGAGCCATCCTCCATTACAAATTCAGCTTTCGGTTGTTCTTTATCCTGTTTCTTCCCATAATATTGTTGGGAAGAAATCTTCGCTGTACTAAAACAAAGTAAAGACAGTAGTATTTTAATCTTCATAAAATTGATTATAGTTTTTTATTAAAATCAAATATAAAAAAAATTATGTTTTTTTTAACTTTTATAAAATTATTTAGGAATACTTCTTGCCTATTCTTAAACATAACACTTAAATATTAACATTATGGAAAACCAGGATTATAACAAAGCTGAAAAAGCAGTAGACAACACTGAAAACTCTTTAAGAAATGCAGCAACCGATGCAAAATGGAAAATCAGTGATTTGGCAGACAAAGCCAGAGATTATATCAACGAAAAAAGAAATAACGACGAAGAAGCAAACCATGAAGGTTGGCTAGACAGGGTAAAAGCTAATGCAGCAGATACGTGGGAAGATATTAAAGACGGAGCCAATGATGCTTGGGAAAAAACCAAAGATGCAGCAGAAGATGTGAAGGCAGAATGGAACAAAAAAACGAACTAAGTTTATTAGTCTTTTATATATTATCAAAGAAAAACGGAGTCTTTTTAGGAAGGCTTCGTTTTTTATTATGTTCTAAACACAAATTATTGCTACATTTGTGGGATTAATAAACATTAAAGAATTATGTCATACGGTTTACTTAAAGGCAAGAAGGGAATTATTTTTGGAGCCCTTAATGAACAATCTATCGCATGGAAAGTTGCTGAAAGATGCCACGAAGAAGGCGCAGAATTTATCCTGTCAAACGCTCCGATTGCTCTTAGAATGGGAGAATTGAACGGTTTAGCAGAAAAAACAGGTTCTGAGGTAATCGGTGCAGACGCAACTTCTATCGAAGATCTTGAAAAACTTTTTGATGCTGCTGTTGCAAAATTTGGTAAAATCGACTTCATCCTTCACTCAATTGGTATGTCTATCAATGTGAGAAAAGGAAAGCATTATACAGAAATGAACTACGATTGGTTGGAAAAAGGTTGGGATATTTCAGCAGTTTCTTTCCACAAAGTAATGAGAGTGGCTTACGAAAAAGACTGTATGAACGAATGGGGAAGTATTTTGGCACTAACTTATATTGCTGCTCAAAGAACATTCCCGGATTACAACGATATGTCTGATAACAAAGCTTATCTGGAAAGTATCGCAAGAACTTTCGGAAACTATTGGGGTGAAAGAAAAGTACGTGTAAACACGGTTTCTCAGTCTCCTACTCCAACTACTGCAGGAAGCGGTGTGAAAGGTTTCGGAGGTTTCTTAGGGTATGCTGAAGATATGTCTCCACTAGGAAACGCTACGGCTCTTGAATGCGCAGATTATTGCGTAACTCTTTTCTCTGATTTAACGAAGAAAGTAACGATGCAGAATCTTTTCCATGATGGAGGATTCAGCAGCTCTGGAGTTACTCAGAAAGTAATCAGCAAATATGATGTTGAATAAGTGAAATTTTCACTCTGAATATTAAATCCGAAATATTTTGTTTCGGATTTTTTTTGATAGTTATCTAGCCTTTTGTGATAAATAAATTCGGCGGAGCCAAAGGCTCCGCTGAATTTTAATTAAAAATATTAATATGAAGTGTACTTTGTATTAAAGTTTTGAGTTTTATGTTATGAGCTATTCTATTTTTTTAAAGCAAAGTTTTATTTTAAAAAAAATCTGATTTTTAGGGAGGAAAAGACGAATCAATTCCATTGATTTTATGAAGCTTACTTAATCAGCGACTTGTCGCAATTCTTTGCTCCTTAAAATTTTTGAACGTAATATTTAAAACTTTTCGTTAAAAATCCAATTTACATTATTCTCAAAGTTTGTCATTCTGAGGAACGAGGAATCTCTAATAATGATGTTGAGATTCTTCAATCCGCTACACTTCTTTCAGAATGACAAACGTTATATTTTGTTACAACCAAAAGCGGGTTTTATCCCGCTCTTAGTAATAAAAACTATTATTTATTTTGACCAATTAATTCTTTTTGTCTGAACATTTTGAGAATCGGTTCCTATCATAATGTCAAAATCTCCGGCTTCCCAATCATAATTCAATTCATCATCATAAAATTTCAGATTTTCTGGAGTTAATGTAAAATTAATGGTTTTAGTTTCTCCTTTTTTAATGAAAACTTTTTGAAAACCTTTTAATTCTTTTACAGGTCGTACTACTTTTCCAAATAAATCTCTGATGTACAGCTGCACCACTTCTTCCCCATCGTATTTTCCGGTGTTAGAAACATTTACACTGATATTTAAAGTCTGATTTCCTTTCAGGTTTGTTGAACTTAAATTCATTTCAGAATATTTAAATTGAGTATAACTTAAACCATAACCAAATGGGAATTTAGGATCATTATCCAAATCGATGTAGGCTGAAACATAATTTCTGTCGGTGTTGTTTTTTGCAGGTCTTCCTGTATTATAATGGTTATAATAAACAGGAATTTGTCCTTCTGTTCTAGGAAAAGACATTGGAAGTTTTCCACCTGGATTTACCGTTCCAAAAAGAACATCTGCAATAGAATTTCCGGCTTCTGTACCCAACCACCAAGTGTAAACAATGGTTGAAATATTATCTGCAGCCCAATCAAAAACCAAAGGTCTTCCTGCATTGACCATTAAAACAATTGGTTTTCCCGTTTTAGCAATTTCTTTTAAAAGTTCTTCCTGAACTCCCGAAAAATGAATATTGCTTCTGCTTTTCGCCTCTCCGCTCATCGCATGACCTTCGCCTAAAGTCATAATCACAACGTCTGCTTTTTTTGCCGTTTCTACAGCTTCAGCAAACATAGATTTATCCTGATCATCAACATTAGCGCCTTTGGCGTACAATAAAGTCGAATTTTTATCTAATTGATTTTTAATTCCATCAAACTGAGTAACAATTCTTTGATTGTCATCTTTAAATGCAATCGACCAGAAGCCATGATTGGCAACTGTCTCTTTTCCGAAAGGACCAATTAAAGCCACCGTTTTAATAGATTTTGAAAGCGGAAGAATATTTTTTTCATTTTTAAGCAGAACAATAGATTTTGAACCAAATTCTCTCCCGAATCTTCTATTTTCCTGATTGTTTAATTGTTCTTTCTGTCTTTTTTCGCTGCTGAATCTGTAAGGATCATCAAATAATCCCATTTCAAATTTTTTGACCAAAATTCTTCTCGTTGCGTCATCAATAAATTTTGGATCAACTTTCCCTTCTTGAACTAATTTTGGAAGTTCAGCCATGTAAGCACGACTTTCCATATCCATATCAGTTCCTGCATTCATGGCTTTTTCGGCTGCTTCTTTGCTGTCTTTGGCATATCCGTGAGGAACCATTTCTCCGATACTTCCCCAATCTGAAACTACAAAACCTTTATAATTCCATTGGTCTTTTAAAAGATTTCTTAAAATATATTTGTTTGCTGTTGCCGGAATTCCATTAATGTCATTAAAAGAGTTCATGAAAGTCGCGACTCCCGCTTCTGCAGCAGCTTTGAAAGGAGGTAAATAAGTTTCGTGGAATTGTCTTAAACTCATATCCACAGAATTGTAATCTCTTCCGCCAACTGCAGCTCCATACGCTGCGAAATGTTTCGCACAAGCCATAATGGCGTCAAGATTTCCAAGACCTTTTCCCTGAAAACCTTTGATTCTTGCCAAACCAATTTGCATTCCCAAATACGTGTCTTCGCCGGAACCTTCCATCACTCTTCCCCATCTCGGATCTCTTGCAATATCGACCATCGGTGCAAAAGTCCAGTGAATTCCATAAGCTGAAGCTTCTGTGGCTGCAATTCGTTCTGATTTTTCAATTAATTTTAAATCCCAACTCGCTGCTTGTCCTAAATTCACGGGAAATGTTGTTCTGTAGCCATGAATTACATCCTGACCAAAGAGTAAAGGAATTCTTAATCTAGATTTTAAAGCTAATTCCTGAAATTTTTTCGTTTCTTCTGCTCCTGCAACATTGAGCATAGAACCAACTTTTCCTTTTTTTATTTCTTCTAAAACCGTCGCAGAATTTGAGTTTTGCGGACCCGTTGCATATTCAAAACCACTGTATTGAACGAGTTGTCCTACTTTTTCTTCCAACGTCATTTTTGACAACAACTCGGAAACTTTCTGGTCGATTGTTTTTTGCCCGAAAGCGTTGAATCCGAATGCTGTAAATGCTAATATGAAATATATCTTCTTCATTTATAATTAGTTTTGGTATGTTTCTAAATGTAAAGTTCGCAAAGATTTTCTTGCAAATAGTGCGGTTGATTTTTTAAGTTCACTAAAATCTTTTACTTAGCAAAAAAAGAAGTTTTACCAATTAATAATAACTCTAACTTAAAAAATATAAGTTGCTACAGAACTTCCGCTGATTGTAACCGGCGCTGTTTTCTGATTATATTTTATATTGAAACTTTCATCCGATTTATTGTTGTTCTGAACTATCAAAACCGTTTTACCTTCGGGAGTTTTGAAAGCAATTGTAGCTAAGTTTTCTGTTTGTGTAGAAGCTATTCTCTGAGAATTTGCCGGAACAAACTTTGAAGCATGAGCAATAATATAATAGGCAACATTTCTTGTGAAGTTTTCACTGTCTGAAACAGTAATCGCTCCTTTACATTCTGTACATCCTCCCGGTGTATGAGGTTTATATTGAGTATCATTCGCAAGATTCCATTCTAAAGCAATTTTACTCCAGTTTCTCATCGAGCCGATGACAACATTTCTGGTGTGCCAGTTTAGGTCTTCATTGAAAGTCCCTTTTGCACCTGTCCATTGTTCTGTAAAATAAAGGTTCTTATTGGGATGAGCCTCGTGAACCGTACTCAAAGCTGAAATATCTCCTTCATACAAATGGAAAGCAGAACCGTCGATATATTGATTGGCTTCAGCATCATTTAAAATATTGATAGCGTACTCTGGTTTATTACAATTATGATCATAAACAACGATTTTAGTCTTAATATTATTTGATTTAAAGATCGGACCTAAACTTTGCTTAATGAAATCTCTCTGCTGATCGGAAACCATCAGTAAACTGGGATTGTTTCCTGGGTGTAATGGTTCGTTTTGAGGAGTGATTGCATCAATTGTAATTCCCTCTTTTTGCATTCCTTGAATATATTTCACAAAATATTTTGCGTAAACATCATAATATTCAGTTTTTAAGCTTCCACCAATCGATTTACCGTTATCTTTCATCCAAACCGGTGGCGACCAAGGTGCTGCAATGATTTTTATTTTAGGATTGATTGCTAAAATTTCTTTTAACATCGAAATCAAATCTTTGTCTCTTGCCAAACTGAATTTAGAAAGAGAAGGATCGGTTTGCCCTTCCGATAAATCATCATAAGAAAAAACTTCGCCATCCAAATCGGATGCACCAATGCTCAATCTTAAATAACTTATTGAAATTGAGTTTTTATCATTTCCGAAAAGTTCGTTTAAAAGCGCTTTTCTTTTTGAAGGAGAAAGACGATTGATTACTTCAACACTTCCGCCGGTTAATGTATACCCAAAACCATCAATATATTGAAACTTCTGAGTGTCGTCAATTTCAATATTCTGAAAATTATTAGAAGTATTTACAAAAGTTAATGCATTTTGTTGCTGTAATTTTACGCTTTCATCGCCTTTTGTCATCCAGATTTCGACTTTCTTATCTGTATTTGCTATAGATTTACACGAAGATAAAGGCAAAAGTACCACACCACTAAATAGCAGTGCAGTACTTTTTAAAAAGAAACTATATGAATTTTTGTTTAACATATTTAATATCCAGGATTTTGAGTTAAATTCGGGTTATTATCCAATTGAGTCTGTGGAATTGGCCACAATAGTCTATTTTGATTTAAATTATTTACATAAGGTAAAAGATTTCCGTTAGCATCTCTTTGCTGTGAAAGTATAGAAATTGCTTTTCCTGTTCTCTTCAAATCAAACCAACGGTGACCTTCGAATGCTAATTCTAATTTTCTTTCTTTTAGAATTTTATTGATTCCGTCCTCTGTATTGGCAATTGTGATAGGAGTTAAACTTGAGCTAGCTCTTGCTCTCACTTGGTTGACCAAAGTTGCGGCATCTGTGAAATTTCCCTGACGAACTAATGCCTCAGCTCTGATTAGTAATAAATCAGCATACCTCATCACATAAAAATTCTGATGTCCTGAAGTAATTCTCATTTTATACATGAAAGGGAAATTATTGCTTTGCCAGAAATTATCTGACCAACTTACCGTAGTCGGAGAAAACCATACACTTGAATTTTTTCTTACATTATCACCTTCCGTGTTGAAAGTATTTACAATGTCGTAAGAAGGCGTATTAAATTTTTTCCAATCTGTGCCGTAAAACATTGAAGATCCCCATGCCCAAAGATTTCCTGCATTTCCGTTTGATTCGAAAATAGATTCTGTATTCGCTTCGTGATTTCCATCAAAAAGTTGATCATAAACCGGAAGTAATGAATACCCTTGTCCCATTAATTGAGTTGTATAATCAATGACTTTTGCATAATCAGGATTGGGTTTTGTTGCATAAACTTTTGCCAATAAAGATAAAGCTAAACCTCTTGTTGCTCTGTATTTATTTGAACTTGCAGGTGCGTTTGCTAAAGCTCCTTCTAAATCAGAGATAATTAAAGCGTATACTTCATTTATGGGCTTTCTTGTTGGGTAAACCTGTTCGTAAACCTCATCAAAATTTTCGTCATTCACACCGATTACAGCTTTGGTAACCAAAGGGAAATCTCCCCAAAGCTGAACTCCATGAAAATTATACATCGCTCTCATAATCGCTGCTTCAGCTTTCATTTCGGCTTTACGAGAACTCGTAAGAGAGGGATCAGGAATATTATCTACATAATTTAAAATTTTATTACAGTTATTAATAAAAGTAAATAAGTAGTTCCAATCTCTGTTGACATTTGAATTTGTCGCAATTATTCTATACTCGTCAATCTGGAAGTTTTGAACATTATCACTTCCTGCATGTGCAATTTCTGTTTGTGCATCACCATTAAAGAAATAATCCAACTGCCAATATTCATTACCCAAATCGGTGTAAATCGTCGTCATCAAACTTTCAGCTTCAGCAGCAGTTTTGTATGGAGTATCTGTATTGGGAATTGCTCTGTCAGTTAATGGCTCTGTATCTAAATAATCACTACAAGAGGTAGTTCCTACTGTAAGAGTTGCCCCAAGCAAAAAATAATATATTGTTTTATTGAATTTCATAAGAATTTAAATTAAAAGTTAGCTTTAAGACCGAAAATAAATGTTCTTACCTGAGGATAAGTTCCATAATCAACACCAGATACACCGTTTGTCGTATTGAAAGCATTCACTTCTGGATCGAAGCCTGTATAATCTGTCCAAGTCAAAAGATTTTGACCAGTTACATATAAGTTGATTTTACTTACTCCTTTGAATGGACTCAAGAAATTGTAACCTAATGTCGCGCTTTTAAGTTTTAAGAAAGAACCATCTTCAACAAATCTGTCTGAAACATACTGTGAACTTGCAGAATTTGCTCTTGGAGTATTCGTAATTTGTCCCGGAGTTGTCCAACGGTCTAAAACTGCAGTAGATTGATTTTTAAAGTCATTCATCATTTCCAAATCAAATCTTGATGCATTGTAAATTTCACCACCATAAGAACCAGTTATTAAAACATCTAAATACCAGTTTTTATAAGAAAAGCTATTGCTAAAACCAAAAGAGAAATCAGGATTTGGATTTCCTATGAATGTTCTGTCACCAGTATCAAAATATCCGTTTCCATTAGTATCTTTATAGACAATATCCCCCGTTTGAGAATCAATATGATCTACCTGATAACCATAAAATGAACTAATTGCTTGTCCCGGAGTAAATCTCACCAAATTAGCTCCTACAGTTTCAATATTAGCTTTATCAAGTATAGGAACCCAGTTTAGCTGTAGCACTTTATTTTTTGTAAATGAAATATTGAAATTCGTATTCCAATTAAAGTTTTCGCCTTTAAAGTTTTGAGTATTCAAAGCAAATTCCAACCCTTTATTTTCCATATTTCCAACGTTTCTATAAAAAGGTACTTGTGCAGGACCCATTGGTATTGGAATTATAAGATCATTTGTTTTTCTATGATATGCATCGACACTCAATTTAATTTTGTTGCTTAAAAAGCCAAAATCAACACCTATATTCGTGTCGTTTGTAACTTCCCAACCCAAATTACTACTATCCCATTGTCTAGTGTACCAAGATCCTGCATTACCTAATTCAGTTTGTCTTTCCAAATTATAGTGCGAATATGGAGGAATTCCTGAAACGTTTCCGGTCTGTCCCCATCCTCCTCTTAATTTCAATTCAGATATTACCTTACTATCAGAGAGAAAATCTTCATTTGATACCACCCACGATGCAGAAACACCCGGGAAGAATCCCCATTTATTTCCATCAGCCAAAGCAGAGCTTCCATTATATCTGAAAACTCCCATAATGGTATATTTGTTATCAAAAGTATATAAAGCTCTACCAAAGAAAGACATTTCACGTAAGTTTTCTTTTACGAGACTTTCATGTCTGTTTACAGCACTATTAAAATAAAACATGGATGTTCCTTCCGGAAAACTGTCTCCCCAGTAATTATGCCAAGAATTTCTCTTTTCGTGAATCTGATTTCCTCCTAATAAAGCTAAATCATGAACTCCTGATTTTATGGTATATGTTAAGGTGTTCTCAATATTCAAATCTTGATAAGTTGATAGATATTTCCCTCCAATACCTTTTTTCTCTCTTCCATAGCTTGTTTGGTAGCCATCTGTGAATTGATCGTTTGTACTTTCAATTAAATCAAATGAAACCGTTGGTTTCCAAACTAAATTTTTAATCAGATTAACTTCAAACCCTAAATTACTCATAAAACGTTGCGTCTGAGTTTCATTTTTTCTGGATTGATATGCCACTGGATTTTCCCACGAAGATTGAAAAGGATTTAAAGCAAATTGACCGTCTTTATAACCATCAATGAAATTTCCGGAAGCATCTTTCTCTCTTACTTTTAACTGATTACCATAAATTGGCAGAAAAGAAGGTGTGTTTAAAGCACTTAAAATAACCCCACCTCTTGAAGTACCTAAATTATCGTTTGTATTTTTTAAACCTGTATTGATGTAGTTGAAATTACCGGTGAGCTTTAGCCAATTGGTAATTTTTGCATCCAAATTCATTTTTGCTGAAATTCTTTCAAATCTTGCAGGATATTCCCTGATAACCTAATGCTGTATAAGCTCTTACTTTTTCGTTTCCAAAAGAATAATTTACGTTATAGTTTTGATCAAAACCTGTTCTAAAAACTTCGTCTCTCCAATTAGTGTTAATGCCTTCGTATCTCGGATTGTTAATTGTCGTAAGAAAAGATGGATTAATTTCCGCCATCAACGTTTTATATTGGTCTAAATTTAAAACATCAATATTGTTTACCGTTTTAGACATTCCCCAATATGCATTGAATGCCAATTGCGGTTTATTGGCTTTTCCTCTCTTTGTCGTAACAATTACAACTCCCGAAGAACCGTTGATTCCGTAGATTGCTGCAGAAGTAGCATCTTTCAGAATCGTCATATCTGTAATATCATCAGGATTAATTCCACTGATGTCAAAAGTTTGAATTCCGTCTACTACATAAAGTGGATTTACACTTGATGAAATTGAATTATTTCCTCTAATCTTCACATCAATTGCTGCTCCAGGTTTACCCGAAGACTGTATCACATTTACCCCTGCAGCATTCCCCTGCAAAGCCTGACCTACATTATAAATAGGTCTGTCGTCAAATGTTTCAGATTTTACGGTAGATACCGCACTCGTAAGGTTTGATTTTTTTACTGAACCATAACCAATAACTACTACTTCCTCGATCTTCTGCTCTTTTGAAACAGTATCGCGCGACGTAGTCTGTGCATTGAAATTTGCCGTAAAATAAAGTGCGGCAATAATCCCTAAGCTTCTTGATATTTTTACATTCATATACAGTTAAGTTTTTTAATTCTCAAATTGAGACAATAAAAATATATCTTTTTTTTATTAATTAACATTTTTTTAATAATTATTTTAATATTTCCACTATTTTTGGGCAATCAAAGGCTGTTGATTTTAATAAATATTTGATTATTTGTTAAAATTTAGCTGATATAAATTCCCAAAATGACCACTAAACAACCAAATATTTCACTTCCGCTGAAACTTACTTTCCTTGTTTTTTCAATGGTTTTAAATTGCATGGGGATTGTTATTTTACAGTTATCAGAGCAGAAAATCACGTATGATAAGCTTGGTTTTTTAGAGTCATTTAAAGATTTACCGATTGCGATATTTTCTCTTTTTGCAGTTAATTTTATCAGCAGGTTCGGAACAAAAAAATCATTGGTTTTTGCTTTAATGCTTGTCGGAATCTGTTCTTTATTCTTACCCTTTGTCGAAGTTTTTTGGTTTTTCAAATTATGGTTTGCCATTATCGGAACCTGTTTTGCGATAGGAAAAATTTGTGTTTACGGTATTATCCGAAATAATATGACCGAAGAAAAATCATTAGCCAAAACCATGAACAGCGTTGAAGCTTCTTTTATGATTGGTATCTTTACAGTCAATACAGGCTTCGGATGGTTAATTTCCAGCCAGTTTGGTGAATATTGGAAATTTGGCTTTATGTCTATTTCTCTGATTTCTTTTTTTACTGTTTATCTTTTTACGAAAGTTAAAATTGCCGAACCGCAAAATAAGACAACGAGAATTTTCCCTGATCTCTCAGGATTTGGAAAAACAACTTTTATACTTTTTTTTGCAGTAAGTTTTTTTATTATTTTTATCGAACAAAGTTTTAATTCCTGGCTTCCTGCATTTTACAAAGATCATTTAAAAGTTAATTCTTTCTTTGCACTTCAGGCATCTTCGTTTTTGGCGCTCTTTTCATATACAGGAAGAGCAATTACTTCAAGGATTATTCAGCGATTTCCTTTGTCAAAATATTTCATGATGTGTGTGTTGATGATTATCATTTTGTTGGTTATCATTTCAGGCATTCAGTTTTATTTTAGCGAAAATGCGAAGATTTTGTTATTCCTCTTTCCAATTATCGGTTTGTTTCTCGCACCACTCTATCCGGTAATTAACTCAAAAATGATTGCAAAAATTGATAAGGATAAAATCAATGCTTTTACTTCTTTAATAGTAAGTGTATCTTCAATAAGCAGCTCAATCAATTCAATTTCAATTTCGGTACTGTTTAAAAATCAAATGCTTACTTATTATTCTTTATATATTTTGGGAGCTGTAATTATGGTTTCCGTTTTAGCATATTCTTATTTTAAACTTAGTGCTAATAAAATTTAAAAAATAATTTTATTTTTACCCCATGAAAACTGATCACAATAAAAACATAGAGACATTAAAGGAACTTATTGATAGTAAAGATCTTATCCCCAATGTATCCGTCGATTGTACTATTTTTGGGTTTCATGATAACATCCTGAAAGTTCTGTTATTAAAATACCACGACCTTAATTTGTATTCTCTTCCCGGTGGTTTTGTTTTTATTGATGAAGATCTAAGAGAAGCAGCTGATCGTGTTTTATATGAAAGAACGCATCTTAAAGGTTTATTTTTGGAGCAGTTTCATACTTTTGGGAGACTCAACAGAACCGAAAATAACGTCCACAAAACATTAATTAATAATAAAGGTTTAGATGTACCTAAAGATCACTGGATTTTACAAAGATTTATCACGGTTGGTTATTGCAGCTTAATAGATTTTACGATGGCAAACACTTTTCCTGATGCTTTTAACGAATCTTGTGCATGGTTTGAGGTAAATAAACTTCCGCAAATGGCATTTGATCACGACAGAGTAATTGCTGAAGGATTAGAATATCTACGAAAAAACATCGATACTCAGGTTGCAGCAAGCAATTTACTGCCCGAAAAATTTACGATGAAAGACTTGCAGTCGTTGTATGAAACTATTTTGGGTGAAAAATTCAGACGAAATAATTTTCAGCGTAAAATATTAAGTACTAATTCTTTGGAAAGAATGGAGAAATTATTCGACGGTTCAGCAAATAAAGCGCCTTATCTCTATAAATTCATCAAAAAATAGTTTTTTTTCTCTTTAAAGAAGTTTTCTTTTCAGCATTCCGAAAAAATCTTATTTTTAGGGAAATTAAATTACATGTCATATTATCCTCTTACAAGCATTCCTGATTATTATGGAATTGATGCTTTACTTACCGAAGAACACAAGCTTATCCGTCAGTCTATAAGAGATTGGGTTGAAAGTTTTGTAATGCCGAATATTGATCAGGCAGCTCAAAATCACACTGATTTACCAAATTTAATGAGAGAATTGGGGAAAATCGGAGCTTTAGGACCTTACATTCCTGAAGAATACGGTGGTTCTGGTCTTGATCAGATTTCTTATGGTTTGATTATGCAGGAATTGGAAAGAGGAGATTCAGCAGTGCGTTCTGCGGCATCTGTACAAAGTTCTTTGGTAATGTTCCCGATCAATGAATTCGGTTCTGAAGAACAAAAAAGAAAATACTTACCAAAGCTAGCTTCCGGTGAAATGATCGGATCTTTCGGTCTTACTGAGCCTAATCACGGTTCAGACCCAAGTTCTATGGAAACTTATTTTAAAGATATGGGAGATCATTATCTTTTAAATGGTGCCAAAATGTGGATCACCAATTCTCCGCTATGCGATATCGCAGTAATTTGGGCTAAAAATGAAGAAGGAAAAGTACAGGGATTGATCGTTGAAAGAGGAATGGAAGGTTTTACCACTCCTGAAACTCATAATAAATGGAGCTTAAGAGCTTCTAAAACAGGCGAATTGGTATTTAACGACGTGAAAGTACCTAAAGAAAATTTACTTCCCAATGTTACAGGATTAAAAGGACCTTTATCTTGTTTAAATTCTGCGAGATACGGAATTTCTTGGGGCGTAATCGGAGCTGCAATCGACTGTTACTGTACTGCTGTTCAATATTCTAAAGAAAGAAAACAGTTTGGGAAACCAATTGGTTCTTACCAATTACAGCAGAAAAAATTAGCTGAATTTTTAACTGAAATTACGAAAGCTCAGTTGCTTTGCTTACAATTAGGAAATTTGAAAAACGATCACAAAGCGAGTCCGGCTCAGATTTCTATGGCAAAAAGAAATAATGTTAAAATGGCGATTGATATTGCAAGAGAATCACGTCAAATTCTTGGTGGAATGGGAATCATGGGTGAATTCCCGATGATGCGTCACGCTGCCAATCTAGAATCGGTAATTACTTACGAAGGAACACACGATGTTCATTTGCTGATTACAGGTCTTGACATTACAGGAATTAACGCTTTTTAGGCTAAAATAATATTTTCTTAAACCTCACAGATTTTTAAAGACCTGTGAGGTTTTTTGTACTTCTAAAATTAATTTTTCTGCTCTATTAGCCTCGGTCAAATTAATAATTATAATTCTTCACATTTTCTAAGAAACTGATTTCAGGATTCAGAATTTCATGTATTAAATTTTGAATAGAAATCATAGCATCATCAAGACTTCCTTGAGCAAATTCCAACGACACAACTCCTTTTTTAGCATCGGCAAAACTCCAGATTCCGGTTTCTACAGGAAATCCCCAAAACTCCGGTAAACTTTGAATTACATATTGATATAAACAAAGCTGCATCGCCTGTTTTCTGTCGCTGTTTTGGAAATAGTCTGACTTGTTTAATTCATCAATCTTTACGGTAAGATTTTTGGTTTTTGCAGTTTTATAATCGATAATTCTGATTGTCCCGTTTAGCCTGTCAATTCTGTCAATGAAACCAAAGAAAGAAACCTTGTCAGATTTGTCTTCATTCAGATAAAAATCTACGCCTTCAAATCTTCTTTCAATATCAATTATTTCTAAAGAATTACCCGCTTTTATCAATTCTAAATCGTGGTTCAGAATATTCTCAATTACTTTTTTTGCAATAGCTTTGTGGATGTAATTCATCCCTTTATTGTAAAATTCAGGCTGATGTTTTAGCTTTTCAATTGCAATATTTATAAATTCATCTATTCGTTTAATTGAATTCTGTAAATCATTTAATTTTAAAACTTTACCTTTCAACACTTCATAAACTTCTTGAAGCGTGTAGTGAACTAAATTCCCATAATTTCTAATCGATAATTCTTCTTCAATTTCATCGGCTTCAGAAGTATTTAAAATCTTTGAAAGATAAAAATCAATTGGATTATAGAGATAGCTTGTTAAGTGGGAAGCCGAAACTTTTTCTTTCCATTTTAAAAGCTGTTGCTGAACAATATCCGTTTTAAAAACTTCGATGGGTTGACTTAAAATTGGCTCTGAAGAATTCTCAACAATAACATGCTCGATGTGATGAGAACTTTCCATTTCGATCTGAGTAATAAATCGACTCTTTTCTCCCGTATTTACACCAGAACTTAAAGCATTGAAAAGCAAATGTACATTCTGCGCATCCTGAATTAAACGGTAAAAATGATAGGCATAAATACTGTCATTTTCAAGGAAAGTATGCAAGTCAAAATATCTTCTTATATCGAAAGGAATATAAGTGTTTTGCGAGTTTCCAAGCGGTAATTTACCTTCATTAACAGACAGAAGAATTACGTTTTCAAAATTTAATAGACGGGTTTCCAAAAGTCCCATTACCTGTAGTCCTTTCAATGGTTCACCCTGAAAATCTATGCTTTCTGAATTAATATGTTGGTTGATGAGAATCTCAAGTGTTTCTATATTAATTCTAAAACCATAAGGTGTAATCTGGTTTTTAATGATCCTGAATGCATTTTCAAAATGAGAAACGTTTTCATACTGAATATCATCCAGTTCAAGCCATTTAATCTTTTTACAAAATGCTATAAGATCATCTAAAAACTGATAGACTGAATTCGATTTTTGAAGAAGATTGAAATACGAAAGACTCCCCAAAAGCTCAGTCAAAAGCTTCTGAGAAATATATACGATGTTTCTTTCTTCAATTTTAGATTTAAAATCATTAATAATCTTTTCATCATCATCAGATTTTGGAAGCTCTTCAAGAATTGGATAAACATCACGATAATAATACGAAGATTTGCTCTTTTCAAGCTGTTTCTGGAGGTAAAAAAGTTGCTTTACAGCATTCGAAAAAGAAAGATTTTTCAGAGGAAAACCCATGGTTATATTAAGGTTTTCAACTTCATGCATCACATCCAGACTTGCAGGAAGAAGGTTTTCATCAAGTAAAACAACCGCAGTATTGGTGAAAGTTTTATTATTAATATTTTTAAATAACTCAGGTAAAATCTTGGTTTGCGTTACATTACCTGAAACTTCGTAGACTTTGATGTTTTTAGGCTGGTTAAAATCGTCCTCAATCCAGTTGAAAGTTCTGTTATCATCAAATTCTTTCCACATTTTATGATTTCTGAGGAACTTTCCGGCCTCTTGTCTTTCGTCATCAAAATAATATTTATCTCCCTGAAAAAAACACTGCGCTTTGTTCCATTGTAAAAGACCTCTCACCAGTTTTTCTTCAACCGGAGTGAATGCATTAAAGCCACAGAAAACAAAATTTTCGGTATTATTTTTTGCAAACTCTCCTATTTTTGCTTTGGCAGATTCGTGAATCATTCCCGGGGTTGCCCAGTTTTTTTCTCTTAATTTTTCCTTTAAAACAGGAAGAAAAACATTCATATTCCTCCAAAAATTCAGGAATTTTTTTCGTGGAACTTCATCGTCGTCACCTAAATCCTGCGCCCATTCTTTAATACGTTCTTCATCAAACATATATTGCAAAACGGCTTCATCAGAATCTGAAAATTTTAAAATATCGTCCCAATCTTTCTGAAGCGTAGGAAACCATTTTAAAAATTCAGAAAAATCGTCGTTTGGAATAAGATTTAAACCTTTATAAACATCAAATGCAAAAAGCCACAGAGAAATCCCCTGAATCGTCTGTTGATCTACAATATTGATGATCAATTCTTCAATCGTATAAAAATTGGGAAGAAATCCTGAGTAATTATTTTCTTCTAAAATCTGACGTATAAAAACAATGGGTCTTTTACCGGGAAGAACAATGTTAAATTGCGATAAATCAGTATTTTGAATTAATAATTCATCGATAATTTTGTTTAGAAATTTCAAATTTTCTGATAGTTTTTTAGTTTTTCGAGTTCTTCGCTAATTAAAATATTATATTCTGCCTGCTTTTCTTTATTCATTCCATGTTCGGTTACACGGTCGTAGTCAGCCTGAAAGCTTTTGTAATCGGAAGAGATTTTAGCGTAAATTGTTTTGAAAAACTTATTGTAATCTGCAGTAGTTTTTATTTTTTCTGAAACTTCCTTTCTAAGTTTTCTTGCGTGAATTTCAGCAATATCAAAGTGTTTCTGCTCATGAACCAATACATAATCGTTGATTCTTTTAACGTCTTTCCATGATTTGTTTTCATTAAAAACCGTTTGAATAGTGATTTTTACAGGAACTTTAGGATCGCTCGATGTAGTTGCTGAAAATTCCCAACCGCAATGAGTATAAGCTACAACCGTTGCCCCGCCCAAATTGTTAGTTTTGCTTTTAAAATTATCCCAAACCAATTTCTGATTTTCGCTCCAGACAATATTCTGAGCTGAGACAATGTTGAAAATCAATAAAAAAACGATTAAAAAAAACTTCATTATTCCACTACAATTGTTTTTGTAATCCAGTTGTTATTACCATTCCAAAATCTGAATGTGTAATTTCCTTTTTTTCTTGGACTAAAATTAATCTGATTTGCTGATTTATGATTTACCTGAGAGCACATTCCATTAGTAAGGTATTGATAAGCGGTAACATCTCTGTCAAATTCTCCAGTATGAACATAATCGTATCCATAAAATCCTCTACACGTTGATGCATATGTCGAATAGGTTCTGATGCTTTGAACTGAGAAAACGCTCATCGTATCACTAACAATTTTTACACTGTCAATCTTTACTTTATCTACAGATTCTATCGTTTGATAATCATCATCATCTTTACATGAAGTAAAAAAAACACCTAAAACTGCCGCAGCGAAACTTATTTTTAATAGAGATTTCATGATGTTGGATTTTGATCGTTTGGAAAGATAAATTTAGTGAAAATAAATACGAATTAACATATTTTAAGAATTAAAATTACCTTTTGAAAGATAAACAACCTTTTTAGTTTCAAAAAACTCTTCGTCGAAGTAATTTTTAAGACTGAAAAGCTCACATTTTAGACCGGCAAGTTCTTCAGCAAGATCTCCACCTTTTAGATATAAAACTCCGTTATGCTTTGCGTTTAATTGCTCTTTTTCAAATTTACCTTTCAGCCATCTTAAAAATTCAGGCATTTGAGTAACGGCACGACTTACCACGAAATGGAATTTTTCTTTTACTTTTTCTGCTCTTCCGTGAATCGCGGTAAGATTTGACAAACCTACCCCTTCTGCAACCGCATTCACCACCGTAATTTTTTTACCGATTGAATCAATTAAAGTAAACTGAGTTTCAGGAAACAAAATTGCCAAAGGAATTCCTGGAAAACCACCACCTGTTCCAACGTCTAAAACTTTTGTTCCGGGAGCGAATTCCATAATTTTTGCAATACCTAAAGAATGCAGAATATGCTTCTCATAAAGAGATTCCATGTCTTTTCTGGAAATGACGTTTATTTTTTCATTCCATTCTCCATACAGGCTTTCAAGCTTTGTAAACTGCTCGATTTGTTTTTCTGTAAGATCCGGAAAGTATTTTTGAATGATTGCTATCGACATAAAAGTAATTCTAAAGGGCAAAAATAAGTTTTATTAACAGTTTATTCAAATTAAGTTTTTATATATATTTGTTAAAAAGACAAAAAGAATACATGAATAAACTTTCAGACAGAGTAAACAGGTTAGGTTACTCGCAGACATTCGTCATGTCAAACAAAGCTAGAGAGATGAAAGCCAGCGGAATAGATGTAATTTCTTTAACATTAGGCGAACCGGATTTCGACGTTCCCGATAATATCAAAGAAGCTGCTTTTACAGCAATCAATGAAAATTACAGCCACTACTCTCCTGTTCCGGGATTTTTAGAACTTCGTCAGGCGATTTCTGAAAAATTAAAAAGAGACAATCAACTCGATTATAAACCGACACAAATCTGTGTTTCAAACGGAGCTAAACAAGCTATTATTAATGTTTTAGCAGCTATTATCAATGATGGAGATGAAGTAATCCTTCCTACCCCTTTTTGGGTAAGCTATGATGAAATGGTAAAAATGATGGGCGGAAATTCTGTAATGCTTCCAACTTCTTACGTTACTGATTTTAAAATCACTGCAGAACAGCTTGAAGAAGCAATTAACGAAAAAACAAAAGCTATTCTTTTCAGCTCGCCTTGCAATCCTTCAGGTGGATATTATACGTATGATGAGTTGAAATCTTTAGCGAAAGTGATTGCTAAATATCCTCATGTTACGGTAATTTCCGACGAAATTTACGAATACATCAATTACGAGACTAAAACGACATCTATCGCTCAGTTTCCTGAAGTGTATGAGCAAACCGCAGTGATCAACGGAATGTCTAAAGCTTTTGCAATGACAGGTTGGAGAATCGGTTATTCTGCTTGTCCGGAATGGTTGGCAAAAGCTTGTGAAAAAATTCAGGGACAAATGACGAGCGGAGCGAATACTGTTGCTCAGAGAGCTTCAATTGTTGCTTTAAAGACCGATCCTTCAGAATATAAATACATGATTGATGCATTTAAGCAAAGAAGAAATCTGGTATTTGATTTAATGAAAGAAATTCCCGGATTTAAATTGCTTTTACCAAAGGCTGCTTTTTATTTCTTCCCAGATATTTCTCATTACATCGGAAAAACGCTAGACGGAACTGAAATAAAAGATGCAGATGATTTTGCAATGTTTATTTTAGAAAATGCTCATGTAGGTTGTGTTGGCGGAGTTTCATTTGGAAGTCCGGAATGTATCAGATTTTCTTATGCAGCTTCTGAAGAAGATTTAAGAGAAGCGATGAGAAGAATAAAAGTATTATTAGAAAAATTTAATTAAAAACAACCATGAATTTATTTAAAAAATTAACGATTGTAACCAGTATTGCTGCGGCAAGTTTTTGTGGTTATGCTCAAGCTCAGGATTTTCAATGGAAAGAAGCCAAATCAAATGGATACACGTATAAATATGTAACCAACGATCCTACTTCTGCAAGATATTACAAACTTAAAAACGGACTTACCGTAATTTTAAGTGCAACCAATAAAGAACCGAGGATTCAGACTTATATTGCTACAAAAGCAGGTAGTAAAACCGATCCGGCAAGTCATACCGGTCTTGCGCATTATCTGGAACACATGCTCTTTAAAGGAACTGATAAGTTTGGATCGAAAGACTGGGCAAAAGAAAAACCTCTTTTAGATAAAGTTGATGCTCTTTACGAAAAGTACAACCAGACAAAAGATGAAGCCAAAAGAAAAGAAATTTATAAAGAAATAGATAAAGTTTCGGGAGAAGCTGCAAACTATGCCATTGCCAATGAATACGACAAAATGATGGCAGGAATGGGAGCAGATGGAACGAATGCATTTACATCTTTCGAACAGACCGTTTATGTAGAAGATATTCCTGCGAATGCAGTTGATAAATTTTTGGCAGTGCAGTCAGAACGTTTCAGGGCACCTGTTTTAAGGCTTTTCCATACAGAACTTGAGGCAGTTTACGAGGAGAAAAACAGAAGTTTAGATGACGATACCGACAAAGTTTATGATAAAATGTTTGAGACCTTGTTCCCGAATAACAACTATGGTAAGCAAACGACCATCGGAACGATCGAACATTTGAAAAACCCTTCTTTAAAAGCAATTAGAGAATATTACAACAATTATTACGTTCCCAATAATATGGGAGTGATCATGTCGGGAGATTTTAATCCGGATGAGATGATTGCTAAAATTGATAAGGCTTTTTCTTACATGAAGTCTAAAGCTATTCCAAGCTACGTTGTCGGACAAGAAAAGCCAATTGCATCACCCATTTTAAAAGAAGTTGTAGGTCCTAATCCTGAAAGTGTAATGATGGGATTCAGATTTCCCGGAGCGACGACCAAAGACGCTAGACTTTTAACTTTAGTAGGAAATATGCTGACCAATGGACAAGCCGGATTAATTGACCTGGATCTTGTAAAAAAACAAAAACTTTTGGCAGCTTATGCTTTTCCGTATGTTTTAAAAGATTATTCGGTATTGCTTTTACAAGGCAGACCAACTGAAGGTCAATCGTTGGACGAAGTGAAGAATCTTCTTCTTCAGGAAATTGAAAAACTTAGAAAAGGTGAATTTTCGGATGATCTAATTCAGTCTATCGTTAATAATGAGAAGAAAAACATCATTCAGAAAGATGAAAAATATTCTTCCAGAGCAAGTATTTTGATGGATGAATTTACTTCTGATATCGATCACAAAGCTTCATTAGAATATTTAGAAGAAATCTCTAAGCTGACGAAAAAAGAGATTATGGATTTTGCGTCTAAATATCTTCAGAATAACAATTATGTTGCGATCTATAAGAAAAAAGGCGAAGATAAAAGCATTGTAAAAGTAGATAAGCCAACCATCACACCGGTTTCGGTAAACAGAGAAGATCAGTCTCCGTTCTTGAAGAAAGTCGATGAGATGCCGGAAAATAACATTTTTCCGGTTTGGTTAAATTTCGAAAAAGACATTGAGAAGAGCAAAGTAAAAAGTGTAGATGTTCTTTCTGTAACAAACACAGATAATGATCTTTTCAGACTATACTATTACTTCGATTCAGGAAAATGGAACAACAAAATGCTTCCTTTGGCTGCAGAATATTTACAGTATTTAGGAACAAAGAATAAGTCTTCTGAAGCGATAAGTAAAGAGTTTTACAAACTGGCTTCAAGTTTTAACATAAGCGCCGGAAACGAAGAAACTTATGTAACACTGGAAGGTTTAAATGAAAATTTTGACAAAACTGCAGATTTATTTGAAGATTTAATTAAAAATTGTGTAGCAGACCAAAAAGCTTTAGATTCTTATAAAACAAGATTGAAAAAAGCGAGAGCCAATGCAAAACAGAATAAGGGAATAATTATGAGCGGGCTAAGAAGTTATGCTCAGTATGGTTCTCAAAACCCTTTCAATAATGTTCTAACTGATGCGGAATTAGATGCTTTAAAAGCGGAAGATTTGGTGAATATTCTTCATGATTTATTTAATTTTAAACATAAAATCCTTCACTACGGGCCAAAATCGGCACACGGAGTTTCATCTTCTTTAACTTTGATCCACAAAGTTCCGGCAACATTGAAAGAAATGCCGAAATCTAAAACTTTTACCCAGGTTTCGACTGATAAAAATAAAGTTTTGTTTGCCAATTATGATATGGTACAAGCTGAAGTTTTCTGGGTAAGGAATGCGGATAATTACAATCCAAACCTTAGTCCTACAATAAGCTTGTTTAATAATTATTTTGGAGGCGAAATGGGTTCTATCGTTTTCCAGACAATAAGAGAATCTAAAGCTTTGGCATATTCTACTTATGCATATTTTGGTCAGCCAAACAAAAAAGATGATAAAAATATGATTATGGCTTATGTAGGAACTCAGGCAGATAAACTGAATGAATCTACAACAGCAATGAACGAGCTTTTAACAACTCTTCCAAAATCTGAGCAGTTATTTGAAACTGCAAAAAGCGGATTAAGAAAAACAATTGCTGCAGAAAGAATTACCCAGGACGGAATTATTTTCTCTTATTTATCAGCTCAAAAATTAGGTCTTGATTATGACAGAAGGAAGAATGTTTATGAACAGTCTCCGAAACTAAGTTTGGCGGACATCAATACTTTCCATGATTCTGAAATGAAAGGGAAAAATTACACTTACTGTCTTGTCGCTGCACAAGATAAAGTGAAAGATGAAGATTTGCTGAAATTAGGCGAACTTAAAAAGTTAAGTCTTACAGAAATATTCGGTTATTAAAACTAGAAAGAGCTTCGAAAGAGGCTCTTTTTTTATTCAATCTAAAAAACACTATTATAGATTTTATTTATCAATAAGTATTTTTTCAATAGATAAAACTGTGTATATTTGCACTGTAAAATTAATCAAATAAAAAATTAGAAAATTATGTCTTTAGTAGGTAAAAAATTTCCAAACGTAACGATTGACGCAATGTCTGAAATGGGTGATGATCTTAGAATCAACATCTTTGAAGAAACTACAAGAAACCAACAAAAAGTGCTTTTATTCTGGTACCCAAAAGATTTTACTTTTGTTTGCCCTACTGAGCTTCACGCATTTCAAGAAGCTTTAGGTGAGTTTGAAAAAAGAAACACTAAAGTAATCGGTGCTTCTTGTGATACAAACGAAGTACACTTTGCTTGGTTGAACGTTTCAAAAGACAACGGTGGTATTGAAGGAGTTACTTATCCGCTTTTAGCTGATACTCACAGACAATTGGCAAATTTATTAGATATTGTAGATCAGGATCTTGAATTTGACGAAGAAGGAAATGAGTATTTCACAGGTTCAAACGTAACGTACAGAGCAACTTATTTGATCGACGAAACAGGAAAAGTATTCCACGAGTCGGTAAATGATATGCCTCTAGGAAGAAACGTAAAAGAATATTTAAGATTGATCGATGCTTATACTCACGTTCAGAAGCACGGTGAAGTTTGCCCTGCAAACTGGGAAGAAGGTAAAGATGCAATGAAAGCTGACAGAACTTCTACTGCTGAATATTTAGCTAAAAATTAATAAATTAAATTAATATAACAATGTAGCAAAATATAATGTACCAATATAGCAATGTAGCAGTTTACCAATATTTTGGATCTGTTAAGTTTAATTGTTACACGGGTAAATTATTAGATTGCTACATTGTTTTTTTTTCTAAAAAAATAAACAATGTATACAGAATTAACAGAAGATACGTTACAAAATATCGTTAACGAAAACGAAAAAGTAGTGGTACAATACGGCGCAACATGGTGCGGTAACTGCAGAATCATGAAGCCTAAATTCAAAAAACTGGCAGCAGAAAATGACGCAATTCCTTTTCTATATGTAGACGCTGAAAAATTACCTGAAAGCAGAAAATTAGCAAAAGTTGACAACTTACCTACTTTCGCAATTTTCAAAAATGGTGAATTGGTCAACCAAGTACAGTCTAACCAAGCTGAAAGTTTAATTAACTTATTTAATGAATTGTAATTATGAAATTACCAGTAATCAGACAGTTTTATCAAAACCAAACTCCGGAAAATTTAGAAAAAACTTTAGAGGTTTTAGAATCTTTCACTGAGTTTAGAGGAACTACAGAAGAAGACATGAATGTTGCAGGTGAATTGATTACCAATATTTGCGGCGCTTTGGAAGTTCATGCCAACGTACAAAACGGAATGAGTGAAAAAGATGCTTTAAACTCTTTTGCTCAAAAGGTTTTAGGATCAATTGATAAGTAATATTTAAACACTAATTCCACGAATGTTTTTTCACTAATTTGCACAAATATTTAATTTAAAAATTGTGTTATTTGTGAGTAAATTAGTGATATTTGTGTTTAAAAACACCAAAAATAAAATCCCGATGAAAAGACATCAGGATTTTTTGGGTTTATAAAAGTGAATTATAAAATTTTGATGAAACTCATAACTTATAATTCATCATTTTTCACTAAAATTAGCTTCTTCTGCTCATTAAAATTCTTAAGATATACCAGAATAATAGCATAATAGAGGCGAAAAGCTGTAAAGAAGCTCCAACGTACTGATCTGTTGTGTAAGAATCTTTCAGTTTACTTGTTTGATATAAAATTGTAATTGAAGCTAAGATCACCATTCCTACCGAGAACCAAAGTCCAAGATCAAAACCGAAAATCATTCCGGCAACAATTAATCCTAAAGCAATGAATCCTCCTATTGTAATAATATTTCTAAGGAATGAAAAATCTCTTTTAGAAGTAAAAGCTACCGCAGAAACTCCTGCAAACATAGCAATTGTAAGAGTTGCCGCCTGAAAAATTAATTGACCTGTATTGGGATAAGCCATCGCCATATACATCATCGGCAAAAAGATAATTGCCTGAAGCAAAGTATAAAGAGCAAGACCTAAATACTGAGTAGATCTGCTTTGAGCTAAAGACCATTTGTTTGCTAAAAAAGAAGCCAACCAAAATATCCCTAAAACCAAAAGCCAGCTATATTTCTGCCCAACCATCATATACACTATTTCGCCCGGAACAACGGCTAATAAAACAGTTTCAACAGCAATAAATGCAAGAATTGCAAAAGCAACATGCAAATAGGTTTTTTTGTAAAAACTAGCCTTTTCTACATCCGAAGAATGCGCGACTAAAACATCTGTCATCATAAGTTCTCTATTTATAATTTTAATTATTTCTAATTACTGTAATCCGGTTTTACACCAAGAATTTTACCGTCATTTTCAAAAATCACCGTAATCAAATCTCTCGGCGGATCATTTTTATCATCTGTATATTTATACTGAACCGAAGGATAAGTCTGATTATCGGGTAGCTTTTGATATCCTGATTGATAAACCTCAGTCTTTCTTTCAAAGCTTATTCCGCCGGAAAGCCTCTGAATCATATTTTCATCTACCAGACTCTTTACCTTTTCAGAAATCAGAGTTCCAACCGCTTGTTTATCTGCCGTTTTTAGAGCAGAAATAAATTTAGAGAATGACTGATTATACAATTCAATTTTATCTTTGGGAATAGAGGCCGAAATATCCATTGGTGGATTTTGAACTTCCATTTTTTTCACCTCTTGTGCGAAAGCTGATGAAACCGAAAACAGACACAGAGCAACGATTAATTTTTTCATTTTTATGAGATATTTAAATTTGGCTGACCTAATTTAAGCTAAATAAATTAAATAACCTCCAAAAACTTCATCGTATCTACATTATCTGCATAAGTATTCAATCCAGGATTTTGTGCTTCTCCGAATTGAATTGAATCAATTCCCAGCTCATTTTTAGCAACAACACACTGAATATTTTCTTCATTTTCAGCAATAAAATCTTTCACTTCATCCAAAGAAGAATATCTGCTGAAATTAATCACAGAAAGCGGACTGAATAATTGAGCGTCTTCTTTCAACATTACAAAATTATTATCCCAGAATTTGTCCTGATTTAAAAGATAAACCGCTCTATTGTAATCGTAATTATTGGCGTATTTGTTATGATTAATGATTTCTTTAAAGTCTAAGAAACTCTCAAACAATCTGTCGATTACAAAATCCTGCGGAATAAAAATTCGGGTCACATTTCTGCATCCTAAACCAAAATACTGGAAAATATCATGAGCCAAAAGTTTCAGTTCTTCTTCCGTCTCATCACCTTTTAAAACAGCAATCGAGGTTCTGTTTTTACGGATAATGCTTAGATGATTCTTAAAGTAATATTCCAGGTATCTTGCAGTATTATTGCTTCCTGTTGCAATTACAGCGTCAAAATTTTCTAATCTTTCTACAAATTCAAAATCAATTGTTTCCTCAGAAAATTCGTTCCATTTTTTAAGTAAAAAAGGAAGCATTGTTTTGTCTTTTGATGATAACTTGATCAAAGGAATGTGATTGCTTAAGATCACAGAGATCACATCATGTAATCCTACCAAAGGAATGTTTCCGGCAAGAATTAACCCTACTTTTTTTGAAGTTTTAGATGGTGAATAGTGTTGCAGCCATTCATTTATATTTTCTTCTGTCAGCAATTCAGACCATTGCTTCAAAGCATATTTCTGATTATCAGCCGTAAACCACGGATTTTCAATTTCTGATTTCTTCAATACTTGTTGAAATTCAACATCATTCTCATTATAATATTCAGAATTCTTTGCTAAAAACTCTTTTATATAAGCACTTAATTTATTTAGGCCTAAAACTCTACTTTCGATATTCATAATTACTGTAAAATTGGGGAATATTTTGTAATTTTGTGCAAATTTAAAAAAAATTAGCGATGGCTATTAAAATAACTGATGAATGCATTAATTGTGGGGCTTGCGAACCAGAATGTCCAAACAATGCAATATATGAAGGAGCGGTAGATTGGAAAGCATCCGAGGGTACTGAACTTTCAGGAACTGTAACTTTACCATCAGGTCTTACAGTTGACGCAGATGCACCACAGGAACCTGTGAGTGACGATGTTTATTTTATTGTAACAGATAAGTGTACAGAATGTAAAGGCTTCCATGAGGAGCCACAGTGTGCCGCGGTTTGCCCGGTAGATTGCTGTGTTCCTGATGAAGATCATGTAGAATCTGACGAAGCTTTGCTAAATAAAAAAGCTTTCTTACACGGTGAATAAAAACTACCGTCTCATAGATTATGAGACGGTTTTATTTTATATTTAAATTAAATCTCTTCAAATAGTAATAATGAAACCGCAAATTTTCTCTATCTTGAGTAAAATTTGCAAAAACAACAAGTAAAATTATGAGCAAAAAGCACAATTTCAGCGCAGGACCATGTATCTTACCTCAGGAAGTATTTGAAAAATCGGCAGAAGCTATTTTAGATTTCAACGGGATTGGTTTATCAATTCTTGAGATTTCGCACAGAAGTAAAGATTTTGTTGCAGTAATGGATGAAGCTCGTGCTATTGTAAAAAGACTGATGAATCTTGGTGATGATTATGAAGTTTTGTATTTGGGAGGCGGTGCAAGTCTTCAGTTTGCAATGGTGCCTTACAATTTAATGAAAGTAGGCGGAAAAGCTGCTTATCTTGATACAGGAACTTGGGCTGCAGGAGCTATAAAAGAGGCTAAAAAAGTAGGAAGTGTAGATATTGTAGGTTCTTCTAAAGAAGAAAACTACTCTTTCATTCCTAAAGATTATAAAATAGGTGCAGAATATGATTATTTCCACTGTACCTCAAACAATACAATCTACGGAACTCAAATGAAAACTTTCCCTGAAGTAGAGACTTTGATGGTTTGTGATATGAGTTCTGATATTTTCTCAAGACAATTAGATTTCTCTAAATTTGATTTAATCTACGCCGGAGCTCAGAAAAACATGGGACCTGCAGGTGTAACTTTAGTGGTTGTAAAAAAGGAAATTCTTGAAAAATCAGGAAGAGAAAATATGCCTTCTTATTTCGATTATTCTCAGCACATTGCAAAAGAATCAATGTACAATACTCCACCGGTTTTCCCTGTTTATGCATCTTTATTGACTTTACAATATTTAGAAAAAAACGGAGGAATTGCAGCGGCAGAAGCAAGAAATGAAGCGAAAGCTAAATTATTATACGACGAAATAGATTCAAATCCTTTATTTGAAACATTTTGTGTAAAAGAAGACCGTTCATTGATGAATGTTTCTTTTAAATTAACAGACGAAACCAAGAAAGAAGAATTTGATGCGGCATGGAAAGCTGCGGGAATCAATGGATTAAACGGACACAGAAGTTTGGGAGGTTACAGAGCAAGTATGTATAACGCATTGCCAATAGAAAGTGTACAGGTTTTGGTGGATCTAATGAAATCTATTAAGTAATTTTAGAATTAAAAAATTCAAAGATTAAAAGATTATTATCATTGTTAAAATTTTCTTAATTTGCGACCCGATTTTAATTTTTAAATATTTTATTTTTTAATCTTTAAGTCAAATTTAATAATAAATGAGAGTTTTAGCTAACGACGGAATCTCCAAAGCTGGAGAGATCGCTTTAAAAGAAGCAGGAATTGAGTTACTCGACAATAGAGTTGCTCAGGATCACGTTATCAATTTCATTAATGAAAATAACGTAGATGTTCTTTTGGTGCGAAGTGCTACCAAAGTTAGACAAGATTTGATTGACGCTTGTCCGAATCTTAAAATCATCGGAAGAGGCGGAATCGGTATGGATAATATCGACGTTGAATATGCTATTGAAAAAGGATTATATGTCATCAATACACCAACTGCTTCATCAAAATCGGTGGCAGAGTTGGTTTTTGCACATTTCTTTTCTTTAGCGAGATTTTTACATGAATCGAATAGATTAATGCCATTGGAAGGAGATACTCATTTCAATGCGATGAAGAAATCTTTCAGCAAAGCGTACGAGCTTTCGGGCAAAACTTTAGGAGTAATTGGTTTCGGAAGTATCGGTCAAGAAGTAGTAAAAATGGGAATTTCTTTAGGAATGAAAGTAAAAGTTCTGACCAGAAAACCCAGAACTGAAGTTTTAAGTTTAGAATTTTTCGACGGTCAAAAACTAAATTTTGAAATTACTTCTACGAATGATACCGAAGAGTTTTTAAAAGATACAGACTTTATCAGTATCAATACACCAAAAACTGACGAGTATATTATTGATACTCCGCAGTTTGAAAAAATGAAAGATGGAGTTTACATCGTTAATACCGCAAGAGGAGGTGTCATTAATGAAGTTACTTTGCTCGATTTTATAGAATCTGGTAAAGTTGCAGGAGCCGCTCTTGATGTCTTTGAAAACGAACCGTCGCCTGAACTGATTTTACTGATGAATCCGAACCTGTCTCTTACACCGCATTTAGGAGGAAATACCATAGATGCACAAGAAAAAATCGGTGTAGAACTTGCCCATCAGATTATTGAAATTAAAAAGAAACTATAAATTATATATGCCAGTTTTTAAACCTTTCCGTGGAATACGACCTCATAAAGATCATGAGGCAACGTTTCCTACTCATCCTTTAGATAATTTCACACAAGCTGAAATTGCTGAAAAAGCACAAAAAGAAAAAACTTACATCAATATGATTAAACCCTATGTTGTAAGTAAATCTAAAGATGTCGACCGGAATTTAAGGAAAATCCGTACTACTTTTGAAGAACTTCTGGAAGACAAAACCTTAGTTCAGGATAGCTCTGCCTATTATCTTTATGAGCAGATTTATCCAAACAAACAGATATTCAGAGGCCTTCTTGGCTTATCGAGTATTGAAGATTTCTGGAACGGAAAAATAAAAAGGCACGAAAGTACCATTCCTCAAAGAAAAGAAAAGCTGGCGCATTATCTTGATAAAGTGAATCTTCAGGCAGAACCTGTTTTGCTGACTTATCCGTCAAATTCAAAAATTGAATTATTGATGAATCATGAAGAGAAAAATGTTCCGATTTTCAATCATGTTGACACGATTGGGATCAGACATAAAATCTGGAGGATTGATAACCGTTTGAAATTACAACAATTCAAAGAAGTGATCGATCAGATCGAATCTTTTTATATTGCCGATGGTCACCATAGAATTGGTTCTACAGCGCTTCACGCAAAGCGTCTTAAAGAAAAAAACAAACGCCACAACGGAACTGAAGCGTATAATTTTGTCTATAGTTTTATTGTTTCTAATCAATCCATTAAAATTCACGATTACAACAGAATTCTGAGCAGCATTGGAGATTTATCAACTGAAGATTTCTTGAAAAAATTGGAGAAGTATTTCCTTATTCACGAGAAAGATCAGACTCCGTACTACCCTTCTCAGAAATTCCATATTTCAATGTATTTGGATGGGAAATTCTATTCACTTCACGTAAAACACGATTTGCGTTCTCCGGAAATGTCTCTTGATAATTTGGATCATCATATTTTAGATAAATATATCATTAAAGATATCTTAAATATTGAAGATTCTGACAGCTCAGATCAGATTATGTATGTGAAAGGAACTTCCAATATTGAAGGAATCAATCTGTTGAAAGAAAAAATTGACAATGGCGAAGGAAAAGTAGGTTTCGGGATCTATCCTGTAAGCTTTAATGATATGATTAAAATATCAGATTTAAAGCTTCGTATGCCTCCAAAATGTACATTTATTGAGCCTAAACTGGTTACTGCATTATTAATGTACGATATGAAGCCATAATTATCTATTTTTTATTTATTTTTATGCTCCGAAAAGAAAACGGTCAGTAAAAATGAAAAAAATCTTACTCATCATATTTCCACTCTTTTTGAGTGGATTTTTATTTTCCCAGAAAAAAACTCCGGCAAAAAAGCCAAAACCTATTCCTAAATTCAACTATCACGAAGAATTTAAGAAAATCTCTGACGAAATTTTTCTTCACGGAACTGCTTACGACAATATTGGTGAATTAACCAAAGGAATCGGTTCAAGATTCAGTGCGACACCAGGTTACGCAAAAGCTACAGAATGGGCTGAAAAAAACTTAAAAGAAGCCGGTGCAGAAAATATCTGGAAACAGGAAGTGAGAGTTCCGATTTGGATCAGAGGCAAAGAATCTTTACAAATAAAAACCTCAAGCGGTGATTGGAAAACCATAAAAATGCTTTCTTTTGGAAACTCAGAAGGGACAAAAGGAAAAGATTTAATTGCGGATATTCTTTTGGTGAAAGATGTTCAGGAACTGGTGAATCTTAGGGCTTCCGAAGCAAAAGATAAAATCATTTTTGTCAACTACCCTATCGATCCTACGGTAATTAGTACAGTAGATTCTTATATGATCGCAGCCAAATCTAAGCTTATTTCTGCGTCTGTTATCGGTCAGAAAGGAGCAAAAGCTTTGATCATTAGATCATTAACCACGGCTTCAGATGATATTCCGCATGCAAAACAAGTGTATTACGAACCGGATGATAAAACAAGAATTCCGGCAATGACCATTGGAGTTCGTTCTGCTGATGAACTTGAAGCTCTTCTAAAGAAAACGTCTGTTAAAGCCAAAATTAATATGTCTGCCGAATCAAAAGGTGAAACAATCAATCACAATATCATTGGTGAAATTCCAGGAAAAAAAGATTCTAAAGTAATTGTTCTCGGAGCCCAGCTCGATTCATGGGATTTTGCAGAAGGTGCTCATGATGACGGAACCGGAGTGGTACAATGTATGGAAGTTTTACGAACGTTTAAAGCTTTAGGGTACGATAACAATCACACGATTAGAGTTGTTCTTTACGCCAACAGTGAAAATGGCGGAATGGGTCGCGAAACGTATGCAATGAGTGTAAAAAAGAAAGAAGAAAAACATATTCTGGCTTTAGGAAGTGATTCCGGAGGATATTCTCCTAGAGGTTTTTCTTTAGACATGTCACCACAGAGAAGAAGGCTTATTTTCGAATGGAAAAACTACTTTTTACCTTATGGAATCTATGATTTCGACCAAACTTATGCAATTCAGGATATTGCACCCTTGAAAAAATTAGATATTCCTTTGGCAGAAATGGTGGTCGATACGCAACGTTATTTCGATTATCATCACTCTGAAAAGGATACTTTCGATAAAGTTAATAAAAGAGAATTATTACTTGGAGCAGTTGCGATGACGCAGTTTGTTTTTATGATTGATAAAAACTGGTAGAAAATTACACTTCAAGTTATAAAAATCATTACTAAATAATATTAAAAGCCAAATCAAAAAACTATAATGGAAATCTATCAATTAAACTTAGAATCAAACAAAATAAATAATCCGAAACTTAATGAGATTTATTCTCAGTTTCAGGAAATTTTGCAAAAACTCAACGATAAAAAATTACCTTCTGAAGCGATCCAATATATTAATGATATTGTTGAACAAACTAATTCAACAACATTACAAGATAAAGCGTTGCTGAAATTTTTAAAAGACAAACAAAATCTCATCATCAAATACTTGGAAAAAGAGCATAAAATTGTTCCTAAAAGCTATTACAAAAAATTATGGTTAATTGGTTTAGGTGTGGGAGCTGCAGTAGGTTCTTCAATGGATAAGAAAGCATTCGAAGAAGGAAGACAGATCGATGTAGAGCTGAAATATTAATTTTAAAATCTAAACAAAGTAGTAATTATGAAAAACATTCTATCAGCTGCGGTTGTCTTTTTAAGCTTAAACTTACTTGGACAAGCCAAAGAAGATTCTATACAATTCAGCAGAATTTCAACAGAAATTTTAAATAAAGGAAGATCTTACATTGAACTTAGAGATTTAACCAAAAATATAGGCCATAGACTGAGCGGCTCTGAAGCTTACGAAAAATCGGTAAAATGGGCTGAACAAAAGCTGAAAGAAGCCGGTGCTGATAAAGTTTGGTTGCAGGAAGTAATGATTCCGGTTTGGGAAAGAGGAAAAGAATCTTTAAAAATAAAAGCTCAAAACGGTAAATGGAAAACTTTAAAAATGCTTTCTCTTGGTAATTCCGAAGGAACAAAAGGAAAAGATGTTTCTGGGGAAATCATCATGGTGAAATCTTTGGCGGAATATGATAAACTGAGTCCAGAACAGGTGAAAGACAAGATTGTTTTCTTTAATTATCCTTTCAGTCAGTCTTATGTTCAGACTTTCAAAGCCTACAGCGATGCTGCAGTTTATCGGTCTACAGCAGCTGCTTTAACGGCTAAAAAAGGCGGAAAATTTGCTATTGTAAGATCGCTTTCTTCTGCATTTGATGATGTACCGCATACCGGAGCGATGAGATATGGTGATTCAGAAAAAATTCCTGCCGTTGCCATTGGAAATACCACTGCAGACGAATTGGAATCGCTTTTAAAATCACAAAAAATTACCTCTAAACTCAATTCAAACTGCGGAATGAAAGGTGAAAAGCTCTCTCACTCTGTGATTGGCGAAATTACAGGAAATAAAGATAAAAGCGTCATTGTTGTTGGCGGACATTTAGATTCTTGGGATGTTGGTGAAGGAGCCCATGACGACGGAGCTGGAATTGTACAGAGCATTGAAGTTTTGAGAACCTTTAAAAATTTAGACCTGAAAAATAATCACACCATAAGAGTTGTTTGTTTTGCAAATGAAGAAAACGGTGTGAAAGGCGGCCAACAATACGGAAAAACGGTAAAAGAGAACAACGAAAAACATCTTTTTGCCTTAGAATCTGATGCGGGAGGTTTCTCTCCAAGAGGAATTGCTTTGGAAATGAATGATGATAAAATCAATCAGATTAAAAGCTGGTCTCCTCTTTTTCTTCCTTATGGAGCTTATGATTTTGACGGAAGATATTCGGGAACAGATATTTATCCTTTGAAAGATATGGGAATTCCTACAGCAGAACTCGTTCCGGATTCTCAACGATATTTTGATATTCATCATACCGAAGAAGATACTTTTGAGAAAGTCAATCGTCGCGAATTGTTATTAGGAGCAACAATTATGACGCAAATGATTTACATGATCGATAAGAACTGGTAAAATAAAAACCCGAAAGCAGTTTGTTTTCGGGTTTTCTTTTTTTGATTATTTCAAATCTTCAATAGAGGCTCCGAAGTTAATATGCAAAACATTTCCGTTGGATAAAACCAAAGCTGGAACCGATTTTACGCCTGCTTTTTCGGCTTCTTTCACTTTCGATTTTTCTTCACCTAAATGAATTACTTCTACCTGATCTTCAGGAATTAAGTTTAAAAGATCCTGTTCTGCGCTTACGCAAACGGGACAACCTGCATGATAAAAAATTGCTTTTGACATTTTACTTGTTTTTAGATTAAATGAATTATACTTGATACACTTTGTGGGTAATGGTCGATAGAATTTCTTTCAATTCTGAAGTTTCCAATGTTGTTAATGGTTTTAAAGGACTTCTCAATTGTCCGCCATTTTCTCCTAAAATATTTAATCCTGATTTTACTGCTCTTGGTAAACCTTTAGCTACAATAAATTTCAACAGATCAACCTGTTTGTAAAATATGTTTTGAGCGGTTTCTAAATCGTTATTTTGAACAGCATTATAAAGTTCAATATTCAATTCAGGAATTAAATTTGGTGCAGCAGTACACCAACCTTTCGCTCCAGCTGCAAAAGCTGCCAATGCCAAAGGATTTGAACCGTTGTAAAAAGCCACCTCTTCGCCCAATTCTTTTCTCAGATAATGCATTCGCTGAATATCACCTGTACTTTCTTTGATCATCGTCACATTCGGAATTTCCAGCAAGCGTTTCAGCAAAGCAGGAGACATATCTACTCCACTTGTTGCAGGATTATTGTATGCCATGATCGGAATCGAAATTTTTGAAGCAACCGCATCGTAATGAGCAACAATTTCATCATCGGTCAGTTTCCAATAACTCATCGGAATGATCATCACGGCATCCGCTCCTGCATTTTCAGCAAATTTTGCATGATGAATTGTTTTTTCAGTCGTAAGATTCGAAACTCCAACCAAAATCGGAACTCTTCCTCCAACCTGCTGGATTGTAGCTTCTGTAATTGCTTCTTTTTCTTCATCAGTCAGATAAGGTAAAACCCCGGTGCTTCCCAAAGGTGCAATTCCGTGTGAACCCGAAATGACCAATCGCTCCACCAGTTTTTTAAATAAAGAAATATCTACTTTTTCTTCCTGATCAAAAGGAGTTATCGGATAAGCAATTACGCCTTTAAATGGTACTTTATTCATAATTTTTTTGTTTTAAATGATTAATTGAAATCTCTTCCCTCTTCCTCTCTCAAAGCAACTCCCAAATTCTGAAGCTGTGGTGTATTTTCACAGGCAATATATCTTGCAGGTTCAGTGTCGCTTAAATTTTGATGTTGATGCCACGCCCAAGATGGAATGTAAACTGCGTCTCCTGCTTCCCACTCTACTTTTTCATCTTCAATCAGAGTCCATCCTTTTCCTTCCAAAACATATAAAATTGTTTCATAAGTGTGGCGGTGACGGTTTGTTTTTTGTGCTGGTAAAAGTCCGCCAATTGTCATACTCACATTTTTACTCGGAAGATCAACGAAGAAAACAGGATGCTTTCTTTCTTCAGAAAACTGGTTATGAACCCCTTCGTTTTCTACATTTTTGTGAATCACGTGACTTGGCTTCACGAAAGTTGGTCTTGCGAATGTTTGATGAAAATCTTTTGAACTAAATTGCTTTTGTTGAGACTCCTGATTTGTTTTTAATTCTGACATGTTTTTAAATTTTTAATATCCTATTGCATTATTGCATGACAAAAGTATTGTACATTTGGACCATCTTACTGATACAGAATTTACAAAAACAAATAGTCCAGATGTTACGAGATTGGAAATTTCAAATAGAACTGAACAGCCATTCAGAAAAACCAATTTATCTGCAAATAGCCGATGCAATTATGAATGACATTCATTCCGGAAGGCTGAAAGCAGAAGATGCTTTACCAGGAAGCCGAAATCTTGCACAGCTTTTAAAAGTCAACAGAAATACCGTTGTAGAAGCATTAAATGTTTTACTGAATGAAGGTTGGTTGATCTCTAAAGAAAGAAAAGGAACTTTTGTTGCCGATATTTTACCTTCTGAACATCAAAGCAGTCGAGATCAAAAAAAAGATGAAGCATCTGACCTGAAAAATAAAAAGCAGTTTCGAATTCAGTTTGATGATGGTTATCCCGATAGTAAAATCGCACCGATTGAAGAATTGGCAAGAGCATACCGACAGATTTTCAACCGAAAAGCAAAATGGCAAATGATGGGTTATGGTGATGAATTGGGTGATATAGAATTCAGAAAAACAATTGCACAAATGCTTAATCATCAAAGAGCAATGCAGACCAATGAAGAGCAGATCTGCATTACAAGAGGCAGCCAAATGGCGATGTATTTAACGGCACAATGTCTTTTACAGGAAGGAGATCTTGTGATGATAGAAGATCCGGGATACAAACCAGCCTGGAAAACTTTCGAAAACGCCGGAGCAAAACTGTTACCTGTAAATGTCGACAAAGACGGTTTGATCATCGAAGATGTCATTGCTTATTTAAAGAAAAATAAAAGAATAAAAGCCATTTATATCACTCCGCATCGGCAATATCCTACAACGGTCACTTTAAGCTTAAAAAGACGTTTAGAATTGATAAAACTTTCCAACGAATATAGTTTTACAATTATTGAAGATGATTATGACAATGAATTTCATTTTGGGTATCGTCCTATTTTGCCTTTATCAAGTTTACAGGAACTTAAAAATTATGTTTACATCGGAACGATGAGTAAAGTGGTTGCTCCTGCTTTAAGAATCGGATATTTGGTTTGTAATGATCATTCATTTATCGAAAAAATAGGAGATCTAAGAAAAATAATTGATGTACAGGGCGACAATATTATGGAACAGGCTGTTTTGCAATTAATAAAAGACGGAACGGTAAAAAGGCACATCAAGAAAGCAACTAATTATTATAAAAATAAACGGGATTCTGTTGCTGAATTATTAAACCAACATCTTAAAAATAAAGCAGGTTATAACATTCCTGAAGGTGGATTGGCTTTCTGGATAAGTCCTAAAAAAGAGCTTGACTGGTCTGAAATTTCCGAAAATTTAAAATCTAAAGGCATAAAAATTATTCCGCCTGATAATTACAGTTTCGATAAATCTGTCAATGGAATTAGGCTGGGTTATGGTTCTTTATCAGAAAAAGAATTGGAAGAAAGTATTATTGCTTTAAACCAGTTTTTGTAGTAAAATAACAAAACAAAAAAGTCCTCAAATTGAGGACTTTTTGTTGAAAAATAGAGTTTAATTATTTCAAATATTCTTTTTTAGCAATCATATAATCTAAAACCTTCCCTTCTCGTTTCACTTTAATGGTGATAGAATTAAGGTCTTTTTCTATACGGTCTTGCAGATATTTACAAACGGATTCTTGGTCAAGATTTTCTAAGCTTATATTGTTCAGGCTCAAAATTTCATCGTCAAGTTTTAGAGGAACATCACTTCCGTTAAAAAGCAATACTACTTTTGCTTTATGATCTATAAAACGATATCCAAAACCAAAAGATTCTAATTTTGAAGGATAATTTTTAATTTTATTTAAATAGATTTTATTGTTTTTCCAATCCATTATAAATCTGAACTTTTTCAGAAATTCGTTTCCAAGAAGACTTGATGATCCGGTAGACACAATTTCCTCTTCAAATTTTTGTTCATCCAAAAGCACTTCGTTTGGTTTAAAATAATAAGAACTTTCCGGCTTCCCGGCTCCAAATGCTCCAACAGAAGATGTGCCATAAGTTTCAACAAACTTTACTTTAGTGTTTTTGGGATCATATTCTTTGTTAGAAATTCTCACCGTCCCTGTAAATCCTGTATCAAAAGTAAGGTCTATCTTTTCATCTAAAATATTAGCTTTTATTACAGGTGTTTTCTGAGGTTTTGGAATAAATGAAAATACAGTTTCGTAGCCTTCTTTAGAAAAATTTGCAAGATCTTTGGTCGCTTCTATTGAGTTTTCTGAATAATTGATTCTCCAGAAAAGTTTTGCCATCTGATTGGCTCCGATAATACCGTCAATTTTAAAACATTCAAACTCAATTCCTTTTAGATCCATCACAATAGCTCCAATATTTTTGAAGATAATTTGATCAACTTTTATTTCCGGAACTACTGTAAAGATTTGTTCCTGCTTATTTTTTTTTGAATCTGTGACTTTACTGCGGTGTTTTTTCTTAAGATTAAGCTCATTATAAATTGCCGTTGAAATTACTGTAGGAGCACCAGAATCAAAAAGAAACTGATAGATTTTCCCATTGATATTTACCTTAACGAAAGGCAATTCATTAGTATAAGTCAGATTAATTTTTTCAACAGGATTTTTTAATTCGGCTTCACCATTTTCAAAAAATCTTTTTCCTTGTGCTGAAGCCGTGATGGTAAGAAATAGTAAAACAAAGAATATATATTTTCTCATGAATTATTTTTTATAAAAATAGTGTTTTATCATGAATGACCGAATGAATATTAAAAGGTTAATGCGTTTTATTTTAATCAAACTTTAGCTTTCCTATTAATTTAAACCTAAATACGGTTTCCCGTAAAGAAATAATCCAATGTTTGTGTATTATTGCAGCACAAAAACTAATAACCATGGAAATTATTCTCATTGTAATTTTGGCTGTGTTGGCTGTCTATTTTTATACACGAGCCAAAAAACTAAAGAACGAAATTAAAAATAAGGATCTTAAAATTAATGATTTAACAAGGATTATTAATCAGTTTCAATCTGAAATATTAAAATATCAGACTGAAAATAGTTCTTTAAAAACAAATCTTCAGTCTGCAAAAAAAGACTTGTCTTATATTCAGATTACCAATCGGGAATTAAAAGATAAAATTGCAGAACTGAGCAAATATCAAAACATTATTGATGTAAAAATTGAATGTGAATACCTGCTTAAAAAAGCCCAAAAAGACTACGAAAAGCTGAGAGAAAGAGGTAATCTGGAATTATCTGAAGCTGAGAAAAATGCTAAAGAATCCCGAAAAAGCATCAAAGAACTTACTGAAAAGAAACAGAGAGAAATCGAACTTTTATATGAAAACGCCGTAAGAGAATCTAAAAGAATCGTTGATAATGCTGAAAACAAAGCCGAAACAATTGGTGGAGATGCATACCGAAGTCTAAGAGAAGCTGATGAAATTGCGAGCAGAATTCAGGCCATGAAAAACGTTATTAAAGGCTACGGAAATGAATATCTTGTGCCGAGTTACACTCTTTTAGATGAGCTTGCTGAAGATTTTGGTCATAAAGATGCAGGTGAAAATCTTAAAAAGCTCCGTCAGAATAATAAGATGATGATCGTCAACCGACAAGCCGGAATCTGTGAGTATATGGATAACGAAAGACAAAAAACAGCCGTGGATTTTGTAATAGATGCTTACAACGGAAAAGTAGATTCTATTTTGTCAACGGTAAGAAAAGATAATTACGGAATTTTAAAACAGAAAATTGAGGATGCTTTTCAGTTGGTTAATTTTAATGGAAAAGCATTTCGTAATGCAAGAATTTCAGAGGTTTATCATCAGGCAAGACTTGAAGAGCTAAAATGGGCAGTTGTAGCACAGGAATTACGGGCAGCAGAACTTGAAGAGCAGCGACAGATTCGTGAACAGATCCGTGAAGAAGAAAAAGCCCGAAAAGAATTTGAAAAAGCAATAAAAGATGCCGAAAAAGAAGAGCAAACTTTAAAAAGACTGATTGAAAAAGCCGAAGCTCAAGTTTCGAGAGCCAATGAAGAACAAAAAGCTCTTTTTCAGCAAAAACTGGAAGAACTGCAAGGAAAACTAGAACAGGCAGAAGAAAAAAATCAAAGAGCCATTTCTATGGCGCAACAAACCAAAACCGGAAATGTGTATGTTATTTCAAACATCGGTTCGTTTGGTGAACATGTTTATAAAATCGGGATGACGAGACGTTTAGAGCCTTTAGACCGGGTTCGTGAATTGGGTGATGCAAGTGTTCCTTTTGAATTTGATGTGCATGCAATGATTTATTCGGAGGACGCTCCCGCTTTGGAACGACAACTTCACAAGAAATTTCTTAAAAATCAGCTCAATAAAATTAATCCAAGAAAAGAGTTTTTCAGACTCGATTTAAGCGATCTGAAAAATCATATTGAAACAATCGGAATCAATTGTAAATGGACACTTTTGGCTGAAGCAAAACAATACAGAGAGACATTAAAGCTTGAAGAGGAAATGAAAACCGATAAAACTTTGGAAGCTGAATGGGAACAATATCAGAAAATAGTAGATCCCGTGAGTTATGAAGAAGTCATCGAAGAAATTTAAGTTTTATAACTAATTCATTTTTTGAATTTTAGCTAAAAACTTAAAATAATTGTAAAATTTTTCTTTGTTGGAATAAAAAAACTTTCTATATTTGCACCACTGAAAACAACGATACAATCGGAGTTTAAGGAGAGATGGCAGAGTGGTCGATTGCGATAGTCTTGAAAACTATTGACTGTAACAGGTCCGGGGGTTCGAATCCCTCTCTCTCCGCAAAAAACCCTATAAACATAATGTTTATAGGGTTTTTCATTTTTAGGTGCTAACATAGGTGCTAATTCTGATTACTTGTATTATAATACATAATTATATTTTATTAGAGTGCTTTTTATTTTCTATCAATATTTAAAAAGACATTTTCTATTTTTACAAGAAGAAATGAATAAGCTATTTAGTTTAATCAATCTTAAAAGAGCACTAGCAAACGTAAAACTTTGGTTGGGTATTTATTTTTTGTGTAGTATTGCAAACATTAAATATATAGATATCTAGAATGTTGATATGCACTAAAAGTAGCAGGTGTGAACAATTTAGCTATTATTGTATAGCAAAAATTCTGACAAGTTTGAATGACAATGAAAGAACAGGAATTACTATATCATTTTCCATTTAGAATCGACAAAGAACAAAATTTTAGACACTTTGCAAACGATTTTACCCATAACAGCTTTGTCAAACGGTTTGTTACCAATTATGACGGAACAAATGTTAACGAATTCATTAAAAACAAAACATCCCTTACTATTGAACAAATACACGAGTTTGAATATCTATATTCAAACTTTACACATTGGAGTGATTGGTATAAGAATGGGCGAAATATTTTTTCATTTTCCAAAGAACTTTTACTTTTATTGGACAAAACTGATGTTAGTGATGTAAAGCCAGACCTTTTCAAACTTCCTTATGACATCTTCTATCTTTCTTTAAAACCACTTAATCTCAAACTATCAAAAAATAGTGATGCAGTTATTGAAGGTGTTTATATTGACCACAATATTTGGAATATAATGGGAGAACACCCAGAAGGTTATTGTGATTTAAGTTTCTATTTTGCTGGTGAATTTAAAGAATCATTCCTAAAATACATATCAACCGTAAAAAGTAGTACGCAACCCTTTACGAATTCTGACGAAGTAGATGAAGCTCCTCTAGGTACATTTTGGAATATTTACTTGTGGTTTGAGAAAGAAGAGAAACGAGAAACAGTGAGGGAAGCTTTGGATTATTTCATAAGTGATCTTAAAAATGAAATATTTATAACCAATAAAACGCCTGAACAAATAACGGACTTTGACTTAGAGTTTTATTCTGACACAATTGAGCTGTTAGAAAAGACTATTAATTTGGTTATTAACTGTTTGCTTTACTTATCACAACCTAAAGATAAACAGGACATAGAAAAAAAATTCCCAACAGGCTTACCGGGGAATTTTGAAAAGAAAATGTCATTTGCCAAAACTGAAAAAGAAAAGAAAAAAGTTGCCGACAATATTGAGCAATCAGGATTTAGCAAAATAAATTATGTCGGACAAACATTTAAAAGAAGGTATAACGAAATAATAAAAACAAACTTAAGTGTTCAACCACATTGGCGACGTGGACATTGGAGGAATCAAAAATTTGGAGAGAAGTTACGGGATAGCAAACTTATTTGGATTATGCCGACTATTGTAAAAAGTGAAGTTGGACAACCAACAAAGGGTCATTTATATAATGTGCAAGACGTCACAAAGAATAACTGATATTCATATATTTATGGTACATATAAGATGCAAAATGTAAAGAATTCCATATGTTATCTTAAAATTTTTAATTTATTCTCATAGATTTTTGCAGTTTCAAAATCATTTTGCACTTTGCATAAGTCTATCAAAAACTTAAGCATTAAGATGATATGAGCATTTTTAATCTCTTGTGACTCCAAAATCTCAATACATTTTTGTTGGTACACTATAGCAGCCTGAAGGTTGTTTCTCAATAAAGAATATTCGGAGAGTTTATTATAATAACTGGAAAGTAAGAAATCATTTCTTTTTTCAATAGGAATTAAATTATGATATCTTATGGCGTCTTTGATAAGACTTTCAGATTTATCAAAATCTTTCGTCTTTTTATAAAGTTCGGACAATATTGTGTAGCCAACTCCAATTTGTGCATCTGTATAAAAATAATATTTTTTTCTGAGAGCGGCTACTTTTTGGAAGTATTTAATTGCATTATCAACATCATTTTTGAAAAGATATGCCTGAGATAAATTATTTAGTACCGTTAGGAACATTAATAAGTCTCCATCTTTATAATTATCACCATTTTTATAGTATATATCAACTGCACTGCTCAAATAATTAATAATTTCATCTAGTGATTTCTCCGGCTTTAAGCTTAATGCCAAATTATTGTACATAGCTGCCAAGGAAACATCCTTTTTACCCAAATAATTCTCGCTTCTTTTAATCAAATCCTTCCACAATTCAGTGATGTTTTTACGGATAAAGAAAAAAGCTGATAAATGCAAGTACTCATTCTCCAGCATTAGAAGCGGCTGGTAAACGCTTTCTCGATATTCCTCTTTAATAGTATTAAGAATGGATTCCGCATATTTTAAAAAACGAAAGGAGTCCTTAGGTGAATTATAGCCATCTGACAATCTTCCGGTCAACCACGCTATGTAATGGAATGAGCTAAAAAATGCACCTTTTTGATCTCTTATTGAGTATAAAATAGCATCCTGTAATATTTTATGGATACGGATACTTTTTCTATTATTCTCATAATGTAAAAACCCCTTTTTTTCTAAAGAATTAGTCAAATTGATATAGTTGGTTTTGTTACCATCATAAAAATCTTTGCCACAGATTAGTATTAAATCTTCAATTATAATGTTGGAGGAAGGAAGTAAAGAAAGATATTCTAAAAAGTATTGTTCGCTATTATTAATACCTTCGATCGAAAACTTTTGAAGTATAAAGTCAAAAATCCTAATAGCTTTAGTCTCTTCTTCTGGAATTTCAATCTCAATTTTTAATGATTCATCATCTAGGTCTTGGTTTTTTAAAGAATCGAAAATAAATTCTAGTGTCAAGTCGAAGCTATTTTCGATTGTTTTGGCAACTAACTCAATAATCAGATTATTGCAATCAATATATTCAAGAAACTCTCTAAAAACAACGTCATTAATATTGTGTGAACTATGTAATTGAAAGAGTTTTTTTGCATCTTCAAAATTCAAATAAGGGAGTTGATATGGATTATATGATTTATATTGATTGCGAGCAAGGATTATTTTTTTCCAATTTCTTAAACTGATAATTTTATTTAGATCAGTGATATTTTCTACATTTTTCTGAATGTCCAATACGATTAGATTATTATTTCCATATTTATCCAAATCATTGAGAATTACATTAAATTGCTGTTCAATGGTTAGTCCTTTGTTTAAATCAATATTCAGATTGGAGATCAAAAGTTCATTTAAAATAAATGCGCTATGAATGGATTCTTCAATATTCAGCCAAATCACATTATTAAAATCATTTCGATATTTAGCTAAAAACTTTTTTGCAAAAGTTGTTTTTCCTATACCTCCGAAGTTGTGTATTGCAGTAACATTTTTCTGATTGACTATATTGTAAATTTCATCAACCTCATTTTCCCATCCTATAATATCTTGAACATTATAGATGTAAGGAATTAAAGTTAGATCAGTGTTTTCTAAAATTGGGGGTTTTAGTTTCTTTATTTCCAAAGTGTGTTTTTCCTGTACAGCTTCAATATTTTTAACTCTATCTTTTAGTTCTTCTATTTCAACACCGATCAAATGGATGAATTTTGGATCTATCTTCTTTTGAATATCAGAGTCCGTTAATTCTAAAAGCTTTTGTAGATCAGAATTGTTAACGCATCTTTTAGACTTTTCACTCTCCTGAGAGCAACGGTTAATCTCAGAAAGCAAAACTCTAAATATGACATCGACTGGTCTGTTATTAAATAATTCGTTCTTTAGAATTATGAAGATTTCACTTTTAATTTTATCAACAGCTTCGTCGGTTGTTTGCTCACCAAATTCCCAATGAATCGCTTTACAAAAATCTTCTATAAGCAAATTGTCATCGACAATGCAACAAATCGCTTGATAATTAGCATTAATTTCTTGTTTTTTATGTGCCGAAAGATTTTGACGATTGAGTTTTGATTGTCTTATTTTATTCGATTCGCTTCTGAGTATTTCTTTGTTCTTTTTCTTTAAAAGTTCCAAATCCTCACTTTTATTAAAGATCTCTCTATTATACCATTTACCCAATAGTTTTTCATTCTTCTTTATGCTGGAATTGGTTACAAATGAAAAAATAGGAAAGATGTTATCTTGCCTATAATTGAGGTAGGTAATAAAAAAATCGAAAATTGAATGTTTGATTTCTTTAGAATTTAGACTAAAGTCGGAGGTGTAGCATTTCAATTGAGTGAACACATAATTCTCTCCAACCTCCTTAATATCGTTTTCAACTTCAGTATAGATTAAGCTATCATTACGATTTACAAAATTTGTTACCCATCTTTTTAAAACAGATAAATATTGATAATAGAACCCTCTGTTAGTGAAAATTGCATCAGTATTCCTACTGAAAATTTTTATTGAGTTTAAATCTAATTTGATATCGTGCATTTTATATAAATCCTAAAGGATAATGTTCGAAGTTATTATTTATCGTTAGGTAGTCTTTAAAGAATTTTTATAAAAAATCTCTACTTATAATCATTCATCAATTGCAACAAGTCAGTTTGCTTATATATAATAGTCGATTTCCTTATATTCTCTTTCAATACTGGTTGCATTAGTAAATTCATCAATTTGTCCAATTTTGAAGATATAAATCTTATAAAATGACTAAAAAATCTATAGAAGTAACAAATTTTATTTTCTTTTCATTAATAGATACAAGATAGTTTCTTTCCTAGTTTCGAAATTAATTATCTTATAAATATTATGAAATTCAATCCCACCATCCTTAAGTTGTATACCGAATTTTGTTTTTAAAAATAGTTGATAGGATTGAATTATTGCCTTCATATAATATTAATATTAAAAACTTTGTAGTTGTGCCTATAAAAATGCGTTGAAAAGTTTTGTCCATTTTTCCACATAGTCTTGTGGTAAAGAATCAGCTTTTTTATTTTTTAATTGAGCTTTAGCAGCCATAGATATCCCTACTTTCCATCCTTTTTCTAATTCAATCCCATTAGCTTCAGCAAATGTTTCAATTTGAGCTACTACTGGAGTGTCTTTACTATAATTATCTTCAAAATCTATCTCATCTAAGGAATTAAAAAGTCTGTCAATGCCTTTCTTTATCAAAGCAAAAGGAATCAAATCTTCCACTTCTGATTTTTCAATTTCAGCATAATCTTTAACATCAAGTATTCTATCCTCAAATCCCTTATACAAACCGGATAATAATCTTTTCTTTGCATCTTCACCACTCTTATCCGAATCGATAATTAGATACGGTATATCATCTGCTTTACTTGAAATCATACTAACAACCCCCGGAACTCCTTTAACTCCTCCTGATGGTACAAATACAATTTCTTGTTCCGGAGCAATAAGCTTTTCTCTAATTAAAAATCCCTTAATAGCATTAAGATAGAACTGGTCAGATGGCCCCTCTACTACAATAGCTTGGCAGCCTTGTAATAAAACGTCTGAAACACTTAGTCCTAAAGCAGCGTGAACTGCGTAAATAGATTTTTCATTTAAAGCATCACTTCCTTGTCTTAAATTACTTGAAGCTACTGTATATCCATCTTTATCCATATACACAACCCTGCATTTATCTATGTTAGAAGTGTCAACAATAAATGGAGAATGCGTTGTATTAATTATTTGATTACCTTTTGATAAATTGTCAAAAAATATTGCTAAATCTTTTTGTGCTAAAGGATGTAAAGTAAGTCCAGCTTCGTCAAGCAATAAAATTGCACCCTTATGCCGTTCCTGGCTTTCAACAAGGAAAATCAAGTAAAAACTGATAAACCATTGAAGTCCTGTACTACGAAGTTCTAATGCCACTTCGTCAGTTCTCACACTGTCAGATACCCATATTCTGAAATAGTCGCCATCTGCTTCAAATCTAAATTTATACTCACCTTGCTTCCACCATTCTTTAAATCTTTTTGTCAGATCACCTGAAGCTGACTGTAAAAGGATACTACGTTCTTCCTTATCATTTTCCGCCTTCCTAATTTCTTCAGCAGTAGGTTGATTTTCTCCGTTTCTGCCGTTCCTAAGCATTGCCATTTCTTTGGGATCTTTTCCTAATTCCAAAATCTCTTTAGGGTCTAATTTCACGAATTCAAAGAGCACTCTTAATGTTCTTACTTGCTCTTCATTGATATCAATCCCGTCTACAGTTTGCCCCTTTAACCATTTGATAACATTTGGAAGATAAATTTTTGAAGATAGATTTCCATAGTTTGAATAATAAACAAATGATGGTAATTCGGCAAGAATAGCGTTTTCTAGGTCGGCATCTTTATATGGTACAATAACATCTTCTTCAATTGACTCTTCATCTTCTTCAACTTCTTTTGTTACTTTTTCTATCTTCTTAGATACTGGATCACCACTTGGAAACTCGAAAATGTAACTCCCGTCATATAAACGTGCAACAGTTACTGATTTATCTCCTTGCAAACTACATTCAACCTCAGTCTCAATATTCTTTATGCTTTCATCATCAAGCTCAAACTCCGCTGTAATGAATTTTATATCTTTTGGGGTTTTTCGATAAGTACTCAGTTTAGAAACCGGCATATCGTGTAAAATATCAATTTTTCCTTCTCTTGCTGGATTTAGTTTCCATAAAGCTAAAAGCAAGTTTGACTTTCCAGCCTCATTAATTCCAACCAATGTTGTTACATTATCACAATCAATCCAACCACTATCAAGAACTGATCGGAAATTTTCTACTTTGTATTTTTTTAGTATCATATTTTTATTCTAAATTTCATCTATAATTTCTGTGTTTAGTCTTGATGCCCGTACCCAAGTTCTTCATTTTTGTCCCAAAAAGACATAAAAAGTTCTGCCGGAGTACCTTTTCTACTTGTCCATTCTGCAACAATTTTTATTGCTTCTTCTAAATCCTCAGTATATGCCATTCTGCCATCACTACCTCTAATTCCCTTTTCATCTTTTTTTGCACCTCTATTGATTAGTACATTTTTTTCGTCATAAACAATTCTTCGCACATCTTCAAAATCTTTACCTTTAGGTAAATTATCCTTCAATAGCTTAGTTAGACCGTGATAGTACAATTGAAATTTTTGAACAGGATCATCAATTTTTTGACCCAGTAGCTGATCAGCTTCATTTTCAATTACTACTTCTGAATCAAAATTCATAAAAAGTTGTTCTCCTTTTACTTCTTCTGATTTTTGTAAAATTTCTAACCTCTCTAAATCTTCTTCTGAGAGATTACGTTCTACTTGCTTTTTGTTTAAGTTATTATCATTCATTTTGATGGATTTATACAGTTAATAGTTCTCTTATTTTCAATGATGCTTCTCTAATTGATTCTACATCCCAATTAGCAACATTCAATTTTTTCGTTATATTTTTTATGTTTGGAAAAGCATCTTTAAATGCAGCCCAGTAATCATTTCCTAATTCAGATTGCCTCCATTGATATTGAGAATAAATAATACAAGGATGTATTTGACATTCCTTAGCAAATTTTGCTACCATAAATTTATTGTGAATCATCTTTTCGATGTATCTCATTTTCTCTGAGGATAATAAATATTCGGAGGCAAATTCATTTGCTTTATCTTCCTGAATCAAAAATAAATCTGGTTCTCCCGATAAATGGTAACTTATTTTCTGGATTGTTTCCAAATCAAATAGTACGTGATGTAATTCGTGTATTAATGCAAACCAGATCGTAGCATAATTCTTATTGAAATCAGTGATAACAATACACGGTTTATTATTTATGAAAAAAGTTGCACCTCTTATCTGTGTTTTAGGTAATAATGGCTGAAAAACAACTGTAACACCAATATTATATAATGCTTGAAAAACGGTTACCAGTCCATTTTCTATATTTTGAGTGTAAGGTTTGATTTTAGGAATTAGTTCAACTAAACTCTTTCTGCTATATTCATTTGGATTATCAATAAGCTCGAAATATTTATAGCTGGATTTTATCCAAAAGTCTTTCATTTTATCACTGAATGATTTTTTAGTCCTACTATAAAGAGCATCGCTTAACTCTCTATCATAATCGTAAATAGAATCTAGGTCAAAAAAACTACAAATACGATCTTTCAGAGTTTCTAAAGAATCATTCTTTTGAATAAATCCTAATACTGCTAATGTTTTTAAATCAAAATATTTATTGATGAATGTGATATCCATTGATGATTGTAACTCTCTGATTTCTTCTACAGGTCTATCTTTGAAATAAATAATGAGTAACTCACTTAAATCAACTTCCAAAAACTCCGTAAGCTTCAATAATTTAATAATATCAGTTTGCTTAGAAGTTTTATCTAAAATAGCATCCAAACTTCTTCTCTCCATTCCGGATAGCTTTTCAAATTGGGTTTTTGTCAAGCCCGATTCCTCCAACTTAATTGCAAATAAATCTTCAATCGAAGATCCATCATATCGAAGGCTCTTATGTAATAAGTTATCTATCATTTTTAGTAAAGGTAAATTTACCTCAAAAATACTAAACTATTCGACATAAACAATAGTATAAAGGTAAATTTACCTCTAATTTTTTTTATGTCTCTAAAATAAAAATGCTATTCCTTCGATTAATTTTGTATATGTCAAGTAGTTTTTCTGAGTCATACCGACTAACAAATAAAATATTCGTAGCAACTAATAAGTATAATAAAACAAAAATAGCTCCGCAAGGAGCTATTTTACAACTATTTGACTAGGCATTCAAACCCAGCGATAAAAATAATACATTTCATACCGTTACTTATTTACTTTCTGTATAAATCCTACCTTCTTCAATAGATACGTAATGTAATTCACATATCAATTTCTCAACAATCACTGTCATTTGATCAACCTCTTCCTCTTTTAAATTAGTAATATGATGATGAAGAACCATATGGTAATCTAAATATGGGAAAAACTTAGTCCAGAATTCTTCAAACAGATAATTATATTTTCTCAACTCAGGATTTGCAAACTCGCATAACTTCCACAAACTGTAATTGGATAAATAGTTGGGCATATAGTAAAGCTTAGCGTAAATGTACGTCCTGCAAAATGAAAGAAAAAATAGGGTAAAGAAATATGGCAAGCCCTGATAAATTTCTCTTCCATCTTCTGCTATTGCAAGGAATTGTTGCGAATACTTCATTGTTGCATCATTGTAATAATCAAGATCTGCATAAGTGGGAATGTGAGGATTTTCCCAATGAGGTTCAGGATAGAAAGGATTAGATTGATAAATTCTGTTTTTGCCCTGAATAATGTCTACAAAGAAGCTTTGATAAAAATGTAGATTCTTCTGAACCCAATACCGATCGTGGCTGATCAGAACAAAATCAAAATTGTTACCTGTGTGACTCTTCAATGACTGCGCTATAGATTTTAATTTATCATTACCAACATTAAGACCAAGCAACAACAAATAGTAGGTTGTATTACTACCGTAAATAGCTGTGTGAAACAGATAGATTTCTTCGACCTCGACAGACTTTACAATTACTTCTACAACAATATCAAGAACCACATCTTTATCATTTTCCTTAACTGTTTCAATGATTTTTTCCTCGTCAGCATATCCTATTTTTATCATTTTATTTAGCTGATACAATCGTTTTTCAATCATTCCGGAAAGACTATTCTCAGCGATATTGAACGCTTCGAACATTTCACTTTTAAAAAATAGATCATCTTTCGATGCTTCTCTCGCTTTTCCGATTAAATGAATCAGGTAATATTCGCTTCGGCTTTGAGAAACGAAATGACTCTGTACCTCAGGAATATGTTTGGAGAGGTTTCTTATTCTTTCGTTCAGGTTTTCTGAATTGGAACTATTTCCTGTATATAATTCTTCTAAGTATTCCAGATCATACTTAAAAACATTTTCATAAGCTAACAAGGCACTTACTGATGATTCATCCGTAACAAATCCTCTAACCTGCGTTAATAATAAATCGTGATCGTGAAAAAAGGAATCTTTATACTTCTCGAATTTCTTCTCGAATTTTTTCCTTTCTCTTGTAATAAGTAAATGGTTTCCATAATCAGCATTTTGATAAAAAATTGCTGATAGTCTGCAATACAATTCAACGAAAGGATCTCCGAGAGAGAATTTATGGTGAATTTGTGAAGAGTAAAAAATACACACTTTAACTTTGTATTCTTTAAAAGCTTTTTCTACCCATTTTTTTCGCATTAGCTCCTCCACATCTTTTTTGTGTTCAACAACAATTATGAGGTGAGCATACTCTGAATTGTCAGTCTTATTGAAAAATATCTGAATGATAAGATAATGCTGTTTGAAAAGTTGATTGATAGAACTATCTAAAAATTCGTTGCCAATTTGTGCAAATTGAAATTTATTTGAAGTTTTCATTTTATTAAATTTGGGGGTCGTGATTTTCGGGATTAAAATAGAAGTAAAGAGATTCCAGAAACACACGGATTAAGGAGAACCACATCATTAAATCAATATGCTCCTGCAATTCTTTATCTTTCTCAAGTTTCAGAATATCATCGATAGTAAAATCTGAATTGCCAATCTTTTCGAGAAACTTTTGGTAGTAATCTTCGCCAATAACGGAAAGGACACCCAGAAAAAGCTCTTTTAAATAATCATCCAAAGGGATCGAACTAATGATATAGTTTTCGGCTTGGTAGGAATTGCTATTTTCAGTTTCCTTCAAAGGAAGGCTATTGCCAAATTCATCTATAAAATTAGTAAAGCTTGAGATCAAAAATTGCAGGCAGGTTAGTAATCCGGCAATCTTTAAACTATGGGGATCAATATTTGGAATTTCAATGTTTCCTGAAAACATTTCTTTGATACTATACTTTTGTATCAATCTAGGATATCGGTCAAAAAGCATATTTATGTCTTCACTTCCTAATTTATCCATAAGTAGATAAATACCTTTATTAAGTTCATCTATCTGTCTGTTATCTGACAACAACTTAAAACTGATATCAACCTTTTCCATCAAGTCGATGATTCTTCTGTTAGTTTTTTCTTTATTTCTCATATTAAAATTTTTAATGAAATAAAGTTGGTCAGTAATTGTCTGGTATCTAATTCTTTCTGAGGATAAATTATTCTGAGGACGTGGTTTTTTTATCTTTTATTTTCTTTAAGCCTCTTTCACGAATGATCTGTGCTGAATCAAGCATTTTATTAAGATGGATAAAAAGAGTAACGATATTTGCTTCAGGTTCATCAGAATATGCACCTAATGAGAAATAAACAATCTGCGTATTGAAATACTCAAAGTCTTGTAGAGTAAACTCTTTAAATGCCTTCTGAAAGACAAGAAACGGATTGCGGTATTCTTCATCGGAAAGCGAACCTTGAAGTAATCTGGATGGAAACTTTGGGGAACGTTTTACTTTCCATTTTTCTCCTTTGAATTGTAAGACATAACTTGCTCTTATGAATGAACGCATACAGAGGTAATAATGGAATATTAGAGATGGGTCATCTTTCATCAGTACTTCGCATTTCGTTGAGTAATTCATCACGTCATTTAGCCTTTCTCTTACAGCGGATAGAAAATCCATTTGAAAAAATGCATCTATCAATGTAAGACAGGAATGTTTTTGATGGCTGTCCCAGAACTTAGCTTCAAAGTCTATTTTCTTATTTTTCATAATAATTAAGTTTTATGCTGATACGAATTACAACAATATAGTGTGTATAATCAATGCTGAAACTGCATATTATATCTAGAGAAATGGATATTTTACAGGATAATTTTTTAACTTTACAATTCAGACGAATTAATAGAAATGGCTTTATCTTTAAGCCTTTAAAATTTGATAACCACTATGGAACAGAAAATACATCAGGGAAGAAATGTAAAACGATTTAGAGAGATGCTAGGTATCAAACAGGAAGCTTTAGCTCTTGACTTAGGTGATGATTGGAATCAGAAGAAAATTTCTTTGCTTGAACAAAAAGAAATAATCGAAGATGCTTTGCTGAAAAAGATTTCTGAAGTATTGAAAATTCCGGTAGAAGCTATTCAAAACTTTGATGAAGAACAAGCTGTTAATATTATTTCTAATACTTTTGGAGAGCACGCTTTTAGTAATTCTTTCAATTATGGAACTATCAATTTTCATCCGATTGAAAAATTAGTTTCACTGCACGAGGAAAAGATTGCCCTTTATGAAAGAATGCTGAAAGAAAAAGATGAAATGATGGATAGGCTTGAAAAGCTAATCAATAAATAAAAATATAAGTAATTCGGGATCATTACTTTTTCATTGGAAAGGCTCAACCAAATTGGTTGAGCCTTTTGCAAAAAAAGCTAAGGATTATAATTTTCCAACTCTCAAATTTATTGTTAACAATATACACTAATTAAGAATTTTTTGAAGTCATTGCCACATATGGAAAATATTATTGTTTCTTATCAAGATAATTTTTGGGGTAAAATATCTCACCGAAAATTATTAGATGTTTTAGAGGAGATAAAAAGTGAACAACATAAAATCATTACAGATCATTTAAGACATCATTATCTAAGTGAAGATGGTCTTTATGGAATAAAAAAGAAGAAATTACCTGTAGCTACTTTTTGTGCAAATTTCAATGATTCCTCTAGAACAAAAGAAAATCTCAATAATTATAATTCATTAATGATTATCGATATAGATGATATTGGATTAGAAAATGTAAAGAATGTTTTTGAGCAATTATCTTCAGATATTTATTTGTTCGCTTTATGGTTATCACCTTCAGGTAACGGTATAAAGGGGTTAATACAAATTAGTTTTGAGGAAAATATAAATTCAAACGAAATTGATATCTGGCATTACTCAGCATTTTCAAAAATCTCATCCTACTTTAAAGAAAAATATCAAATCGACTTAGATCAGAGCGGTAAAGATTTTACTCGACTTTGTTTTATTTCAAAAGATGAAAATATTGTTATTAAAAACGACGAAATCACAGAAAAATTCTTAATAAAGAAGGATGCAAAATTAGAACTACAAACTACAACTGTAGCTCAAATAAGATCTGTTAAAGGGATAGTGAGTGCGAAAGAAATGAAGAATATTCTTAATAATCCACTAAATAGAAATAGCCCAACCAAAAAGAAAGAAATTCAAAACATTATAAAATTCCTAAATAAAAATAAAAAATCAATTACCTACGAATACGATAACTGGTTACGAGTTGCTTTAGCTATTTCTAGCTCGTTTACTTATGATTTGGGGATCATTTTTTTTATTGAACTAAGTAAAATGGATGAATCAAAATTTAACGAAACTAACTGTACTAATATGTTGAAGGAATGTTATATCAATAATAAAAAAATGATTAAATTTAACACAGTAATACATTTGGCGGTACAAAAAGGATTTATATATAAAAAAGATTTTGGTTTGGAGAGTAACTAAACGGTAACTTATTTAATGAGTGGATCGTGTTGGCACTACTGGATATAAAAATCGGTTCACACCGCAGTAGTTGGTAAGTTGGCAATTGTCAGTATTATGGTTTAAAATCGGGGACTCTCCATCCATTATTTATTTTTATGTTAGAAGACTATTGTAATAGAGAAGAAATTCTATTTCGCTTGTGTAAAGCAAGAGCAAAACTTGCAAGACATCGTGGTAAATCGCATCTTGATCATATCATTTCTGCTGACCAGAATTACAATTATCACTATAATAATCAAAAAAGTAATAGACATAAGGGAAATGACATTGATTTATTATGCTCAATAATGCCATCTCGCAGAAAATGGATTAATCCCACAATAAAGGAAAGGTATCCTAAAAATGATGGTCAACGCATAAATTCTGTAGATCATAATACCAGAGCTTTATTAAAGACTATTTATCATTACAGAAAAACTAACCCAACAGAACCCTTTTTACTTAGATTAGAAAATTTTATTGATGAGATAATTGAGTCAGTCAATGATAAAAGTTTTTCGCTTACATCGCCACAGATATTATCCAAGCTTAAAAAACCAAATGACAAAAGCTGTAAAATTTGTCGTCCAATTTGTGTTTTCCCACTAAAAGATAAAATTATAATTTCAATTATAAATAAATATTTGACAAAGGCATTTGATAATATTTTTTATAATCATTCCTACGCTTTTAGAGCAAAAAAAGACAACGCAAAATTTCCTCCAACCCATCATAGTGCCATAGAATATATTCTAGAATACAAAAACAAATATAAAGGAAAACGTTTGTGGGTATCTGAATGTGATATCAGTAAATTTTTTGACACAGTGAATCATAATATAGTTAAGGAAAAATTTAGAGATGTCATAAAAATACATAACAAAACCAATGAAGTAAAAATTGATAACCGGGCAATTTTAATATTCAACAAGTACTTACAATGTTATGATTTTCAAAAATTTGTATATGCCCTTAATGATGATAAGAATTATTGGATTGAAAGAAAGAGAGAGGGTGGAAGTTTTGAATGGGTAAAAGATGACTTACTTAAATTAAATTGTTATAAAAATATTAAGAGAAATCGCATTGGAATTCCACAGGGTGGTGCATTATCAGGTCTGATTGCAAACATTGTTCTGCATAGTATTGATATGGAAATGAAAGCTGATGAAGATGAAAAGCTATGTTATGTAAGGTTCTGTGATGATATGCTTTTAATTCATCCTAATAGAAAAATTTGTAATGAAAAAACTGATATTTATTTTAATGGCTTGGAAAAGCTAAAGTTAATTTCTCATCCTCCTAAACCTGTTAACGAAATAAATAAAAATTTTTTTTGGAATGATTCAAAAAGTAAATCGCCCTACAAATGGTCAAAATTTTCAAACAATTCTTTTGATCGAATTGGTTTTGTTGGTTACGAAATATGTTATAACGGGACTTTAAGGGTAAGAAAGAGTTCACTAATTAAAGAAAAACGTAAAATAAGAGATTTAACAGAACACACACTATCAATATTAAAAAATGGGAAAAGAAAATCAGACGATATGATTTTAGAGTCTGTTTCAAACAAACTCATAGGAATGTCCGTTGGAAGAGTGACTATGAAAAACCATAAATTCTCTGATAATGAAATGTGTTGGGTAAATGGATTTACATTACTGCGCAATAATCACAATTTACGAACACAGCTAAGGAGATTGGACTACTATAGGTCAAAACATTTATCTAGATTTAAAAAGAAACTTGCAAAGATTCCGGAAGCAAAACCAAGAACATCTGACGAATCAAGAAAAATCGGAAAACATTTTTTTATCAAAATAGGTGGAATATCCTATGCTGACTCAGAAGCTATCAGACTTGAACTTCAAAATACTAAAATCTTAAATACTAAATTTGTTTTATCTAAATACAGAAAAGAGCTGTTAATAAAAAATTCTAATCTTTTGGTTCTTTCAGGAAGATATATCTCATATTTACCACAGATTTATAATTTATTAATTGAAAATGAAAAAGAAGATCGATATGTACCCTACTATGGTAAGCCATTTAGTTACTTTTATCACGTTATAGATAAGAAACGTTCTGATTCATAAAGCGTTATTTTTTTACTAATAAGTGATAATAAACAATAAATCTATAAATAATTGATTTTTAAGTTTTTTCAACTTGTCAAATACTCTTCAAATATTAGAACCTATTTTTTAGTTTGCTTCTCAACTTCAGAAATTAAATCATAATTAAAGAATAATTTTCTCTTTTTTACGGAGTTAATGATTTGTTTCTGATATTTATCAATTAGATATGTTTCTATTTCTAGCCTCCCGAAATTAACTTCGATAAAAGTAATATGTAATTCTTCATCAAAATATTTGTCCAGCAATACTTCTATTTCGGAATCATATTTTTCACTTGATTTAATTCCTCCAAATTTTAATTTACCAATCTTCTTTCTGAAAGTATGATTCACAGTTCTAGTTATATCAGACATTCTCTTACATAAATTACCTGTCTCTCCAATATATATTATTTTATCATTTCCTTCAAAGATTGCATATATGCCAGGAACATTTTTAAAATATTGTTTCCTCCAAATTAATGTTCTTTCAAACTTTATCTTAGGAGATTCAAATAATAATTTTTCTGCAAGAATTAAATTTTTATATAACTCATTATCTTCAAGATTAAAAATCATAATTTTAGCTATATTTTTTATTTATTATTAATCATTCGAAAATTTGAAAGAGAAGAAAAAATTTAATTTCTCAGTAGGATTGTCGAGGAAAACTATCATTTTGACAAACTGATGTTGTAGGTATGACCTTATTCTACATTAGGCAATTTTGTCCTTAAACGCATTTGCATTTCATCTTTTCTTCGAGTACTTTTTATTTTCGCTAGAACTTCCATAGCGTTAGTTAAACTTGTTTCATAATATCCTTTATTGCCGTTTTCTTTTTCGAGATCACATAACATTAAATATGTGTCAAATTTCAAAATCCTGTTGTCGTCATTTTCAGGTAAATCAAGTGATAATGCTTCGTCATAATATTTTCGCCCTAAATCCTCTTTCTCATTGGTAAAAAGAAAAGTCCCAAAGCCTCTTAAATTCATAAGTTTAATTGGTTTGGAAATTGATTTTTCAATGGTTTTCTTCCAAAACAACTCAGATTTTTCTTGGTCACCGATTGTTGAATATGCACTTGCTAAAATGTTACAGTCGATTTCTGTTGCGAGCTTATCATATCTTTGTACAAGATAGTCAGCGTGTGCAATTAAAATTCGTCTTTGAGAATTATAATTACGTCTAAGTAAAATATTAGATTCGGAATTGAAATCGATATCTTTTGTAGCTCTAAGCTTTGTAGTTTCGATACCAATTTTAGAAATGCCTTCTAGGGTGTCGGTTAATGTTTTGCGGATAGTCCTTTTGGTCTCCTTGTTTTTTTGAATTAATGTAATAATCAAAGAAGCAATGGAAATCGTCAAAGCACAACCGCTTAAAGAAACTATAATGTAATCTTTTGTTTCCATATAAAGTTTTTAAAAATAATCTTATATTATTTTTGGTTAGTGTATTAAATGTAAAGAAAAAGCGGAAAGTTACTGTTATAGTTTATATTTTTTTCAAACCTACATACCAAATCTTTAAATCTGAATAAATACAACTAACTATTTCTCAAAAGTCTTAAAATATCATCCAATGCAGAACAGGGAATGTTATTCTTCAGACAGTTTTTATGCTATTTCCCAATAGATATCCTAAAATAAAATATATAACTCTTTATTTCATCAATAACAGTTCATTTCAAGATTTGACAATTGCTTACTTTCTGAATTATAACAGTAATTATTAAAGGTGTAAACTCTAATTTTATAACTTCTCCGCTATTCATTGGTTATTTTTTGCTTTAAGATTTTTGAGTATCATAAACTAGCAAACCTTCATCAAACCAAACATCTTCGTATCCATTATTATCAAATAAAAAACGATTACCGGCAGGAAGTGTCAAATATTTTAAAAGTTCAGGATAGTATTCTTCTAAATGAAAGATATGCATCGGCTTAAAAAAATCATCTGCATCTGAATATTCTCCAGCCCAAATATACCATCCTGAAGAATCTCCTTCAGGAAAATGTCTTAGTCCATTTATGGGCATCACACCACTTTTTATATTATCGGAAATCCCTACTTTTAATTCTTCAGATGTAGCAAAAAAATCTTGCGAATATTTTTCGCAAATATCTTTTTGCTCCTTGACATATTTATTGTCCATTTGTTCTTTGATTTATTATTTTTTTCATTTCTTTTGAGTATTTACTCATTGCGGCTCCTTGTTGAGATGAACAAGTTTGACATTGAGGTTGAATAGCGTTCATTGACCTCATATTAGTCTGATTAATCGTACCAGTTTGATAATGTTCTTGGACTAAAGGTTTTATATGGTCTGCGACATTTTTTTGTCCAGTAGCTCCACAAGTCACGCAAGGCTCACCTTGAACCGCCGCTCTTTGTGCTGCTGTAGTGGCGTTGTTAGGTCTTTTGTACAAAGTGTTTGTAACAGGTTCAGTAATTTTATTCGCACCACTTGATTCTGCGCCCAATAAAGGAGAAACACTTCCCGCCATTTCAAGAGCTTTTCCAACAGGCGTTGTTGCGCTTGGAGGATTCAAATTCATATTTGGGTCTGGACTAAATGTCGCAATTTTCCAAACATCATATAGCCCATTAATTGCAGCAGCAGCTCCCGTCAAACTTGCAGAGATAGCATCTCTGGTAAAATTAGACAATTGAAGCATTGAAGTAGTTGTACCTGCAGGTATAGATTGTGCTTGCCCATTAAATCCTAAGTAAACAGCACCTGCACTACCTCCCTGTCCTTGTATCGTAGCATTACTGAGTACAGACCCATCATCTTTATAGTCGGAGAATCCTTGTTGTTGATAATTGTCGGTTGTTAAACTTGCACTCCAACTCCAAGTATTGTCTTTTAATCCCCATCCTAAACCTTCTCTACCATCTGGATCAATAACATTTACTGGATCATTAAAAGCATAATTATATGGTGTCCAACTAGAAAACTCTTCGCTCAAAGGGTCAGGAGAAAACCAGCGTCCTGCGGTATCAAGATAAGGCTGTGCGTCAGGATCGCTCAAATCTATTTCTCTAAATTCAGTAATCTCTCTAGTTTTCCTGTTAAATTTTACAGAGCCAATACTTACAATACTATCAATATCGTGAGCTTCTAAATATTTTCCTTTGCTTAAAGTGGCAATCTTTGGATAAAAGCCATATTTCTTAAAAGGATTGGACGCTTCAATATTCTTTCTTCTTCGCTCGGCTTCTTGTGATGTTAAAGAATCCCTTGTTTTTAAGACTTCATCCATATATGTGGAAAAGACGGTCAAATTGACCACCTAATTTCGGAGTAAATTGACCACTGATTTCGGAGCAAAGTGACCACCACTTTCCGGTCCAAAATGACCACCTGTTATCTGGGTTATATTTGAGATAAAAACGACTTGATTTTTTCATGATGTTAGCGTCATACATTCGTTAAAAAAAGCGGATTATGGCAAATAAAATAACAGACATGAGTAAAATTAGAAAAGTCATAAAATTCTACAGCACTGGAAAGAGCAAGTTATTTATAAGCAGCTATTTATCCCTTTCCAGAAATACCGTTAAAAAATACATCTCATTGTATGAGATTCTGGGCTTAAACCTTGATGCGATCAATGCCAAGACAGATGCCGAGCTGGAACTTTTGTTTTCCAATACCACCGCGGAGTCCATTAGCCCCAAACTACAGTCCCTGTACGATTTTTTCCCAAAGATGGAACGTGAGCTCAAAAAGGTAGGAATCACTATCCATCATATGTGGGAGCAATATCTTGCACTGCATCCTGATGGTTTTCAGAGTTCACAGTTCCGGCATCATTACAAGATATGGGGCAAGCGTGTGAACCCGGTGATGCATATGAATCACAAATCCGGTGATAAGATGTATGTCGATTATGCAGGGAAAACACTCTCCATTATTGATAAGGAAAGCGGGGAGCTTAAAGAAGTTCAGTTTTTTGTAGCTATTCTGGGAGCAAGCCAGTACACGTATGCTGAAGCCTCTATGAGCCAGCAGAAGGAAGATTTTGTACGTTCTGTAGAAAATGCCATCCGCTTTTTTGAAGGCACACCGGCAGCGATCGTTCCTGATAATTTAAAATCCGCAGTGATCAAAAGCAGCCGTTTTGAACCCACCATCAATGAGACCCTGGCCGATCTGGCCGAACATTATGAAACGACCATCTTGCCTGCCAGGGCTTACAAACCGAGGGATAAATCCTTGGTAGAGGGAGCGGTAAAGATCCTGTACAGAAGGATCTACGCCAACCTTCAACAGGGATCCTGCGGCCTGGATGAACTAAATAGTGAGATCTGGGATCTGTTGGACTCTCATAACAAACGCAAGCTCACAGGACGCCCTTACTCCCGCTACGAGCTGTTCCTGGAGGACGAGAAGCAGCAGCTGCGCCCACTGCCTGAGCGTCGTTTTGAGATCAGGTACCAATCCTTTGCAACAGTGATGCAGAACGGGCACGTACAGTTGAGCCGGGATAAGAACTACTACAGTGTTCCGTACCAGTATATCAAGAAAAAGATCAAGATCCTATACACATCTTCCACTGTGGAGATCTACTATAAATACAACAGGATCGCGATGCACAGACGCAATTACAAGCCTTATGTCTACACGACCATTACAGAACATTTAGCCAGCACCCACCAGTTCGTGGCCGGATGGAGTGCTGCCCGCTTTATCGATTGGGCAAACAGTATTGATACTGCAGTGGGAGAATATATCCTCCAAATTATCGACAGTCGGAATCATCCCGAGCAAGCTTACAAAAGCTGCCTGGGAATCCTGAACTTCGAAAAGAAAGTAGGAAGAGAGCGATTGATAAATGCTTGTAAACGGGCATTGGATTTTAAGATCTACAGCTTTAAGACCGTACAGAAGATATTGGAGAACAATCTGGATCAGATGATCGATCCGGAAAAAGAAGAAAAGGAGCAGGAACTGCCTGATCACGGCAACATCAGAGGAAAACAATATTATCATTAAATATCAACAGTTATGAACGAACCGACAGTGAGCAAAATGAAGCAAATGAAGCTTTACGGCATGCACAATGCCTTTAAGACCGCTATTGAAAGCGGAAGGACAGACCATTATACCCTCGACCAGTTTATATCGATGCTCATCGATGCCGAATGGGATGAGAGGCACAACAGGCGCATAGAGCGAAGCATCAAAAATGCAAAGTTCCATTACAGGTCCAGTATTGAAAGTATCAACTTCGATGACACCCGCAATCTCGACCGTAATCTGGTAATGCGTCTTGCAGGATGTGAGTTCGTAGAAAAAAATGAAAACATCCTGATCACAGGAAGTACAGGCGTGGGTAAAAGTTACCTGGGAACCGCATTGGGCTATCAGGCCTGTATCGAAGGCTTCAAGGTCAATTATTTTAATACTTCCAAGCTGTTTGCCAAACTAAAAATGGCAAAAGCAGACGGGTCATACCTGCGCGAACTTGCAAAAATACAAAGACAGGATGTGATCATCCTTGATGATTTTGGTCTTCAGGCTTTGGACAGTGCCAACAGGATAACCCTTCTGGAGATCATAGAAGACCGTCACAACAACGGATCCATCATTGTAACATCGCAGATCCCGGTGCAGGGCTGGTATGACATTATTGGTGAAAAGACCATTGCCGATGCTATTCTGGACAGACTTATACATCAGTCTCACCGCCTGGAACTCCAGGGGGAATCTATGAGAAAAAAGAGAGGAGTTAACAGGGAGTAATTATTTATTATATTTGAATACTAATTGACACATGAAAAACAAGAGTTTTTATCAAATTTAAGGGTGGTCAATTTAAACCGAAATTACCTGGTCACTTTGAATTGAAATTGGGTGGTCAATATCACTGGAATTTACATAAATAATTATGCAACTCCACTCAATTGCGCGAAGTTTAATACTTGACATTAAGCAGTTTAGATAATTATTGATGTATATCTTTTTCAAAATCAATAGAATAGAATCTACTTTTAGTAGTGGATGATTTTTATTCTTTTTTGTGTTTATTCAGATAGCTAAACAGAGAAGAAGTATCATTATTATTTTGAGTTAAATCTCAGTTTAGTTTTTTCAATCAATTCTTCATAACACAACTTACAAATTTTCATTTGGTACGTTATTTCGTGTCCATTATAGATTCTCTTAACTTTCTCATTATTCCAATCATAAACATAAATTTCTTCAATTACTTTATGAGGTTCTGATTTTTCACCACTATCTAATCGATATATCACCTCGCCATTAATTCTTTCAACAATAAAGAAAGGAATATCATTTTCTAAGAATATGGTCGTTTTTTTATTCCATTTTCTAGACCCATTGCTAATCTCATCATACTCAATTTTGATAATTTTCTTTCCTTTTTTGAAAATCTTGTATTTTTTTTCATCAGCATTATCTCCATTACTAAAGTCAATTCCTCTTATTAGAGAAAGGCTATCAATTATCAATGTTTTTGAATTTTTAATTTTCAGATATTGTTTGTTAATATCCACATCTTTTTTTTGTGAATAAATACTGGAACAACTGATGAACCAGAATAGTATTGATATATTTAGTTTTTTGGTCATAAAGTATTTGCTAATGGAAAAAGTACTGTCGAAGTGTGTGATAAATAAGAACTGGAAGTTCAATTTCAATCAAGCTAAGCAGTTATATTTCGTGTGACTAAATCACAAAAATTTTAAACCCGAATTTTACCAATACCTGCTTATATAAAGGTTTTTTTACAGTTTTATATATGTGAATGAACAACCTTCATCACAAATAATTTCGTATTTGGAAGTTACAGGATTTAGATAAATTTTATTGGGGTTAATTTCATCAAAAAACATTAAATAAAATCGTTCTTTTTTGGCAATATTTATTTTTAATTTATTTCCATTGATTTTATACGTTCCTTTATCTCCATTTTCATTTTGAAGCTTACTTTTACTTTCGAATATTAATGTTTCGCCATTTTTAATTTCATTCGTAAAAATTTTAGCACTTCCATTTTTGCCACTTTCAGCAACTAATTTCCATTTTCCAATTAATGTTTTATTTAAATTGTTTTGTGAATAAGAATTTATAGAAATTATGAAAGCGAGTAGAAATAATATTTTCATTTTTTAAATTTAGTTATTTAAATAATTTGTTCATTTTCAATTCAATAAAGCGGTTTTTTTACAAACTTGTAGCTAACACCCAAATATACATAGTCTGTCGATTTTAAAATATTTATTCAATCACCTGCTCAAAGTCTAATACTTGATATTATACAGTGTAGATAATTCTTAATAAACAATTTCTTAGTTTCTATTTACATTTATAGGAAGAACAATTTTAACGTCTATTGGCTTTCCTTCCTTTTTGGCGGGTGTCCATTTTGGTGAAAGGTTCAACACACGTCTAATTTCTTTTTCTGAAAAATTCCCTGTGGTCTTTACATTTAGAATATTAATATTTCCTTGTGTGTCAATTAAAAACTCGATAACAGCATTACCCGAAACTTCATCAAAGTTGAAATAATTATCTTTAATAAATGGTATAAAATTAGAGTTTCCGTCTTTAAAGACGGGCTTTTCATCAACTAATAGATTGTCTAAATTAAAGTTATTATGTATTGCTTCTTTCTTGGGTTTTATGGTTTGAGTGTTTAAGTATAGAAAGTCAGGGTTATTTTTCAATTCAATAAGTTTGAAATAAGTCCAATTTGTATAATCAAAAATCTTGTCGTTCAATTTATCTGTAATGGATTCAAAAAAAGCATTAAAGAAAATTTCTCTTTCGAGATATGTTTCACTAATTCCATCTAATGTAACACGATTAATATCGTAAATTTTGTCAAGATTAAATTCCCCACTCATTAGTCTAAAATTCCAATCCAAATTATATTCTTTTCTGATTATAGGATTATCACCAAAGGATAATTTTGTAAAATCTGTTGAATAAGTGTCAGGTCGATAAACACTAAGCAATATGTTGTTCAATGTTCTTTTTTCCAACATTATAAGAATATTGTCATTAAAAGTAGCATCATATTTATCGTTATCATTTTTCACTTCCCAAATCCCTATGAATCTTCCTTTTGTATCAAACTCGCCCTTTAAACCGCTCCAATTAACTTCTCCTACTAATATATCGTCTTGAAATTCCAAAGAATAACTCTCAGAAATTCCATTCTCAAGAAATTTGAATATCCAGATTCCATTTTTTAAGTCATTGGTATAATTTCCATAGAACTCAATTTTATAACCGTCATTTTCAAAATGATATTTCCAAGTTCCAACTTTCAAATTTTGAGTATGTTGACCAATTTCTGATTGATTCTTGGCTTTAAAATATTCAAATTTACCTTCCAGTATTATATTATTCTCCTTCCCTTTGTAAAAATTATACTTTGCAGTTCCTTCTTTATAATTTCCTTCAAAGGTTTTTAAGTCCTGAGAAAATAGGGTAACTGAAAATGTTAAAAATAGGATTGTAATAATTTGTTTCATATTTTTCGAAGTGCATTACACAATTAAGGAGACCATTTCGGCACTTGGTGATGGCAGGGCAATTAAAGTATAAATCTTCACTTTTTGGTAAAAGTTCAATCGAAGAACTGCCGTTGAACTTTGCAGTTTTACCCACTATTGCAAAACCGCTCTGGCAATTACTCTTTAATCTATTTTTTTATCTATTCATAAAAGTATGATAAAATTCTCCGTCATCAAGATTTTGAATTTTATTTAATAGCAAAATCAAATTATCCTGAATTTTTGGTTCTATTTGATTTTCTATAATCATTTTTTTTGTTTGTTCAAATTTAGCGCTTCTAAATTTAACATCAATTACTGATTGGAATGCCTTAGTTCTAACTTGGTCTCCAATCAGAAACATTAATTCATTTTCCCAATCTTCTTGAGTTTTTTCAGAAAACTGACCACTATATCTTTCAAAAGTCATAGAAAAATTTCCGTTCCAATCTCCCCAATCTGGTGATTCATCCATATTACCAACAAAAAAATCAAGTTCGTTTATTTCATCTACAATAACTGTTTCGGTATTTAAATTATATTTTTTGATAAGGTCAATGCTTTTAGCTACCTCATTCCCAAATATGTTCAACTCATAAATATCATTTTCTAAATCAAAATATTGGTGGTTGCTGAATTTTAGAACAATCAAATTATCGTCAATTTTTTTTGACATCAGTTAATATTGGATATTTATTTACGATTTTAAGATTTTCCATTTTGCAGTTCGTTTTATAATTGCACTAACTATCAAATATACATAATAGTACGATTGGAATGGCTAATGATGAAATTTTACCCGACTACGAAAATTTAATACCTTATATTAAATAGCTTAGATAATTTTTGATAAATATCTTCTTCAAAATCATTGGGTTTAACAGTGATAGCTCTTGAAAATGTTCCCTTGTCAAACTTGGTATTATATTCGTTTTCCATCGCCTCAATAATAGTGGTGTCTTGAAAATCCGGATTAATAATATGATTGTCCTTTAAGAATCGGTGGATTCTGATGAAAGAAGATTTCTGATCTACGATTAGGTTGTGATTTTCATCGATGAACTTTTTGTCTTTCAAAAAATCAATGAAAATTTTAGAACTGTTTTCACCTATCATAATATCCGACAGGCGAATTTCTCTTTTTGTTTTACTTTCTAAAGCAAAATATAGAAAAAGGGTAGTTTCAGCACCACTTAGAAAATTCCCCTGTAACTTCATTAGGTTACTTGAAGTTATTAAGCAGGTGGATTCTTTTCGATATTCATCTAAACAATAATTGATTTTCTCCTCAAAATTGTGATTTCTTGATATATCGATGTCTTTGAAGTGAGAGCTGAAAAAATTCTCCAACTTTTCATACTGTATCAAAAACTCGTTTTTCATTTTCTCAGTAAGAATAATTTTGCTGGCTTTCTTTTTGGCTTTGTCGATTCTTTTTGACAACATCTTTTGAATGTTTTCTCCCCTGATCCGATAATAGACCATCATAGGATAGCTTACAAATTCTTCCCAAAAGTTCCAACGTCCGTATAATTTCTTCTGATCCATAATTTCATTGATTATTAATAAAAACCAACTTCTCGCAGAACCAGTTTCTAATTACCTTTCCATTTTTAAATTTTGAAGTCCTAATTGCGTACCTGCAAAATTATCTTTGTGTAGAGATTTTTGTATTATAACGCCCTTTCAAAATAATAAATTTATGTGTATTGAAGCTAAATTGTTAAAACTAAATTTTTATATATTCAAAATTAATATATAAATTTATAAAACATATCACATAATATATGAGCTATCCAAAAGAAGTTTTAAAAGAAGCTTTAGAAAATTTTTTAGTCGAAAGATTAAAAGAGTATGATTTTAATTTCAATGCAAAAAGTTTAAAATTTGTAAGAGAATTTGATGAAATAAAAAATGAGATATATTTTCCTGCCGCCAAATTTAATTATGCAAATGAAATTATTCAATTTGATTGTTATTTTGACATTGAAAGCTCTAAATTTAAAAGGTGGCACAAAAAGAATTTTCCTGATTTAAGTGTATCATATTACTTAAATCCAGAGAACCATTACAGCAAAAAATTTAATAGGGAGTTATACGCTGCGTATTATGATTTTAAAAAATATGATCATCAAAAGATAATGGATGTAATTTTTGAGAATTTCGTCAAGTGCAAAAATCCATATTTTCTTGATAATAATACTTGGGAAAAGATTGCAAAAAATAGTGTTGCCGAAGATAAAATCAACGCATTAATTATGTGCGGAAAATATAATGAAGCTTTCGAATTATGTTCGGATAAGATAGAAAAATATCAAAAATATATGGAATCCGATGATTACAAAAATGAATCAAATCCAAATCTAATAGAACATTATCAATATCATTTAAATCGATTAGCAGCAAAAGGAGATTACTTAAAAGAATATATCAAGATTGATTTGTAAAATAAGATTTAGGGATTCCTAATTGATTATTTCAATTCCTTAATTTCTTTATAGAATATATCTTTCTTATACTCAAAATAGCTTACTTAAAAACTTCGTTCATATAATTAACTTTATCGTCTTCACTTGGTCTGTAATACGCATTGAAGACCTCTAAACTAGTATGTCCTGTGTAGCTCATAATTACTTTGTCAGGAACTCTCTTATTTTTCATTATAGTGATAAAGCTTCTTCTTGCAGTATGTGAGGAAATTCTTTCCCAAAACTCAGACTTTACGTCTACTAATTCATCACCATATTTCATAGTTTTCTTTATCTCATCAGTAAATTTCAGCTCTTTAAAGACCTCCTTAATAAATTCATTCATCTTTTGATTCGTAATAGTTGGTAAATCATAATCATACTTTTCAAGAATTGATTTAGAAATAGTATTAATTGGAATTGAAAGATTCTTAGTTTTACTTTTTAAATCAATAACCCTAATAAAGTCCCTTGAATATCCTGTTTTGAAATACGATTGTAATTTCCAAAGCGCATTCCAGTTACACATCCAAAAACAAACAAATCTCTAACTCTTTCAAGTCTTTTATTTGTACTGAAATCATATTGATAAATTTGTTCCACCTGCTCGTAGTTTAGAGCTATCTCGTCTGTTCGGAATTTGGGAGGTTTCTTGAAATTGATAAAACCATTGTTGTAGGTGTATTTCTTACTCAAAGTCCAATAAAAAAAAGTTTTTAATAATCCCACGTTTCTATGGACAGTATTAGCGGAATGGTCTTTTTCTTCGATACAATATTTGAGAAATTTATTATAGATCTTTTCATCAAAATTACCTAAACTTAATTTTAATTTGTATTCCTCTTGGAAATTCTCTAACAATTTTTTGTTATAATCATATCTGCTTTTAGTTGATTTAGATATTCCCTTTCCAGAATAATCATTTTCTTTTTCCTGAACAAATTCATCATATATCCTGAAAAAATCGTCTTTTCTTTTGATCTTTTTAAATTCTTCGTCAAATCGCTGTCTTATAATATCAATCGTTATCTCTTCGCCAATGTTTTTGTAACGATTGACAATCTCGGTGAAAAAACCGATGTATCTGTCAAGTTGTTTTTTTATACTTCTATGGCTCTCGGCTCTTTTTGTTCTTCCGTTTAGATCGTTGGGTTGCCGGTTATCGAAATCCCATTCTTCAGGTTTAATTTTTTCTCCAGTAGAATAGATAAAATTCTTATTTTCATTTCCAAAATAAGAACGGAAGTAAATTAGTGTTTCCTTTTCGCCGTTGGGTTCTTTAAGTTTGAAGGTAGAATTCATAAGGTGCTAAATTAGGTGCTAATACTTTCATAATTGAACATAAAAACAACTTGTTTTTATTAATACAAATATATTTAAAATATTGATAAATAGAATACTTATACAAAATTAGATATGTTAATTTTAACAAGGTTCGTTTCCCTCTCTCTCCGCTGGTAGAGATACTAAAATAAGCTAAAACGCTGTAAACATTGATGTTTACAGCGTTTTTTATTTTTACGCTAGAATCAAAAAAAATCAAAATAGGTCACGATTTATATGTCCTATTTCGTGTCCCATTCAAAAAATCACCAAAAGGGGTCACGAAAAATCAAGGAAAACCCGACCAATAGGCAGTCCAACGATTGAACATCTTGCAAAAAGTGGTAACGAAAAGTAAATTATTAAACAATTAAAGTTATCACACAATGAACAAAACAAGGGATGGCAAAGCCATCCCTTGTAAACTATTCTTTACAGTGCTTATTCTAAGCAGATTTCCTTTCCTCTTCAAATTAACCTCCAACTATTTCAACGATAGGATCCGGCACTGTATCGCAGGTTGTTTTATCTGGTGCATGAAAACGGCTGCTTTCATATTACATATTTGTTTATTTATATTTGATGTTCTAAGCAGGATTATTTCTCTCTTTTTCAAGTTCCCAAACTCTATGATTAGCTACAGCTTTAATAAATGCAGTAGCAGGATCTTTAATCTCAGAGGTGATAATTGCAGGATCATCATGTTTTTTATCACTCACATGACTTGCTTTATAGATTGCGTCTGTTTCTTTTCCAAAATAGATTGCTTTGCAATGTTTATAGGCTTCGTTGACAAATAATAAGGTTCCGGGTTTGTTATCTTCATTCATTAAATTATCTGAAGATTGTTTTCCACTGCACAAGTAAAGTGCATCAAAGCAAACACTTGCTGTACTCGTCAAAGAATGTTTGGGTTCAAAAATAGTTCCGTCATCAGCTTTTACAGATGCTAAACTTCCTGCAATAATCTGTACTACAGCTCCTTCTTTTTCCAGCTTAGATTGTAGGGAATTTACATCGGCAGCTTTTACTCCGTTTTCCATAATAAAACCAACAATGCGGCTCTCAATAGTATTTTTAACGGTATTGGCCATGCTTAAGGCTTCTGAACTATTTGTCATAGGCTCTTTTTCCGGGCTTTGTAATGTCGCAGGATCAGCATCTGCAGGAATACTTCCATTCGGTTGTTTTAACTGAATCACTTTTACTCCTATTTTCTTCGCAACTTTTGAAGCCAAATCTTGATTAATGAATGCAAGCTGTCCTACAACTCTTTCTCTGATAGCAGGAATTGTTACTTTAGAAAGTTCAAAAATTAGCGCATTCTCTATATGTTGTTTTTCAGGAGCAGACTGGCTATTAAAGAACAATTTTGCCTGTGAATAATGATCTACAAAACTTTCACTTCTTGCACGGATTTTTTTACTGTCAACTCTTTCATTGTGAGAAGTAAAACCACCCTCTTTCATCATCGCCTGAAAAGGACATCCGCCACCAATAGAATTGGGCTCGTAACTAACTTTTCCTTTTACAATTTGCTGACGCATATGTCCGTCGCGCTGATTATTATGAACTTCATTTAAAGAACGGTTAATAGGAATCTCATGGAAATTAGGAGATCCTAAACGTGATAACTGAGTGTCGGTGTAAGAGAATAATCTTCCCTGTAACAACGGATCATTGGTAAAATCAATACCGGGAACCAAATGTCCAGGTGAAATGCAATTTGCTCTGTTTCAGCAAAAAAATTATCAGGATTTCTATTCAATGTTAAAGTGCCTACAATCTGAACAGGAACTTCCTCTTCCGGGATTAGCTTGGTTGGATCAAGCAGATCAAAATCAAATTTATATTCATCTTCTTCAGGTATGATTTGCACTCCGAAATCCCATTCAGGGAATGCGCCGTTTTCTATGGCTTCCCAAAGATCTCTTCTGTGAAAATCTGAGTCTTTACCCGAAATTTTTGTTGCTTCATCCCAAGCTACGGAATGTACACCGAGTTTTGGTTTAAAGTGAAATTTTACAAAATGAACAGTTCCTTCACTATTAATGAATTTAAAAGTATGAACTCCAAATCCTTCCATCATTCTAAGACTTCTCGGAATGGCTCTGTCACTCATTGCCCACATAATCATGTGCATGCTTTCGGGCATTAAAGAAATAAAATCCCAAAAAGTATCATGCGCAGATGCAGCTTGTGGAATCGCATTATCCGGTTCAGGTTTTACTGCATGAATCAGATCAGGGAATTTCATAGCATCCTGAATGAAGAAGACAGGAATGTTATTACCTACAAGATCATAATTGCCTTCTTCTGTATAAAATTTAATCGCAAAACCTCGCACATCACGAGCAAGATCAGTACTTCCTGCGCTTCCGGCAACTGTAGAAAAACGTACGAAAACAGGTGTTTCTTTACCTTCTTCTGTTAAAAATTTTGCTTTTGTATATTTTTGTAAACTTTTATTAAGTTTAAAAACACCGTGAGCTCCCGAACCTCTTGCATGAACAATACGTTCAGGTATTCTTTCATGATCAAAATGAGTAATTTTTTCACGAAGGATAAAATCTTCCAATAATGTTCCGCCCCGTTCCCCGTCTTTTAAAGAATCCTGATTATTGTTGATCTTTAATCCTTGATTGGTTGTGAGTTTTTCATTTAAATTATCTGTTGTGTGGTCTTTTAGTTGATCTAATTTTTCACTTTTTTGGTTGTTCTTTTCCATATTTATATTGTAATTATAGTGGTTAAATTATGTATAGTAAGCGTAAATTTGAACTTCTATATTTTAAAATTTTAATTAAAAAATTATACCATTTATTTCAGTTTTAAGCATTAATATAAAAATTAATAAAGGCAGAAAAACATGAGATTTTTATAAAGAAAATGTGTAGCGTTGTAAAAGTAATATTAGAATGTTTGTTAATTGCAGATTCAATATTAATCATAAAAAAATTGATGATAATATTGAAACGAATACATTATTTGCAAAAGTTCCGTCTGAAATAAAATTGTTTTGGTTTATTTTTTTCGTAGGAGAAAATAATATCATTAGCATCTGAAAACAGAGCTTTAAGAATGTGGGGCTTCATAAAATGATTTAGTGATGTTTTTGGTTAAACCAAATATAACCTAATAATTTGCAATCAATTATGACCTTGGTCATATTGACGTTTTGAGTAAAAGATACTTGTCAAATTCTTTATTTTTCTAAATTATAATATGTTATTTAAAATCAACGAGTCCATCTGTAAGGCATTTCCACTGGATTTTAGAAAACCCCAACATCCCTCCGATTGCAATTGCAATATTTCTGATGCAATTTAAAAATCCTGATTTCAGGTTAGGATATTCATTCCTTCCATAAATTCCTGCTTTTAAAATATTTCCCTGTTTCGAAATCAAAAATGTAGATGTGGCTGCATTAGAATAAAAATGAGCTATCTTTCGGCTGTTTTCTTTAACGGGATCTTTTGATGGTCTACACTGAATCATTAGTCTATCAGGAATATTTGTATCTATCATCATAATTTGAACCCAATCATAAGATCTCCCCTCTTTTCCACCCGGTCCGGGAATATCGATTCTTATATAATCTCCAATTTGTGGAAAACGGTCTACTATTGTTCCCGAAGAATTACATAATTTAAAATCTGCAGAACTTTCGTTACAATATTTTCGCCAATGATTAATAGAAAAAAAACGCTGTTTCAAAGTATCATATTTAAAATCTAATTCTTTGGAATTTCTCACTTCAACAAAGCTTTCAGTGTCATGAAAACTTCCTTTAAAATGCTGAGGAACTCCGGGTATGTTTTTGGGTTTCATTCTAATGAGTTTAAAATGGATTAACGAGTTTCGTCATGAGCTATATCTACAGGTTTAAATCTCTATTTTCGTTAAAAATTTATTGGCAAATTCCTCTTTGGAGAAATGCTGTTCGCTTATTATTAATTTCTAAACAAAAAATTCGCTGATGATTAGGGGATATTTATACGATTAACCCAATATCTTTATCTTTAAACTAACAGTATTTTAATACTTTCTCATTAGCATCTGATAAATTTTTCAACTTTTCTTTCGAGATTTTCAAGTTCGAAGGGTTTTGCAATATAATCATCGGCCTGTGCTTTCTTAGCTAAAAAGCTGATATCGCTGTTTGCACTGATGTAAATGACAGGTATATCTTTAAACTTATCATGATTCCTTAATAATCTTACGGCTTCTATTCCGCCAATATCAGGAATCCAGTTATCCATTAAAATCAAATGAGGTCTGAATTTGTTAACCCGTTCGATGATATCGTGTGATGTTTCAGAAACTTCTACACAATATCCATTTTCGCAAAAAATGATGGTGAAAACATCTAAGATAGATTTATCATCATCAAAAATTAAGATTCTCTTGGTATCCATACGTTTTTTGTGATTGATTATTCATCAAATATAAGAGTAAAAAATACTGAGTTCTTATGACTACAGTAATAGTGCTGAAAAATATCTTTACTTTATAAAATATTACTGCCAAAAGATCCTAAAAAGATTATTTTTTAGGATCTGATGAAATTGATATTGTTCACTATTTTTATTTTTAATCATTTGAAAATAATGAACATCAACAATTAATTTTTTAGCTCGTTTAAATTATTAAACTTATTGTAGGATGATTTTAAATGATGAAGCTGATCGCTTACAACTCTTGAACTTTCAGGGCAAAGATCTCCGCTGTCTAAAGCATCCTGATATGCATCAATTGCTGCTTCTTCGCCAAAAACTACATTTTCTAAAGTTGATTCTGTTTTATCTCCTGAAAAAGAATTTTTCACATCAATCCATCCTCTGTGAATTGCTCCTGCAGTTGTTCCTGTATTGTCAGGGTTTCCGCCTCTTCCGTAATCAAATTCATCAACTCTGATTTCATTACCTGTGATTGCGCAACCATCTGATCATAATCTCCTTTAATGGAGAATAGGTATCCCAAACTTTATCTTCAACCTTTGCGAATCCCTGAATTCTGTCGTTGGTAATGTTAAGCAAATCATTCAATGTTGCTACTGTTCTTTCGTTGTGCATAATAATATTTTTTATGGTGAGCCTAGTTTCTTACAACCACCGTACCATTGATGACTTTTAAAACAACATATGTGTTTATGTGGTACATTTTGTTTCTGTAGCAATTCTATCTGCAATATCTTTGTCTTTATATATCATCATAATTAATTTTTCTGTATCTCTAAATTCTGAGGAACGTTTTTTGAATACCCAACTCGAGAAGAGTATCTCAAGAAATCAGCAACCAATGAAAAAATAATAACGGGATTTACAGTTGGAATTTCAGCAACAATTGCACTTATTTACCTTTCAGGTTATGGTATATTTTTAAAGCTATCGGAATCAATTTGAAAAAGGATCTTTTGCTCCATCTATTGATGATGAAAAGAAGTTCCTTCCCGGATAATAGCAAACTTAAAACCCAATGTTTGGAAGAAAAATATTAACTACAATAAACATCATTTATCAAAACGGCTTACTGATGACTTAAGAAGACCCGCACATCGTCACTCCTTGTAATTAAAGATAATCAATTGCTTTACGAAAGTATTGGAAAGACCATAATTCCTCATCACTGATGAATTCTTTTCGATGGCTAAAGGATTTTTGGCCATTTTAACTGGTCGTGCAATTGATGATGGTTATCTCGAATCTGAAGATCAATTAATTTCTACAGTCTTTCCTGAATATAAAAAAGCTCTTACGGAAAGCATCTTACATTTCGACATCTTTTGACTATGCAGGCAGGATTTGATTGGGATGAAGAATACCGTCATCCTTTTGCAGAAAACTCTAAGAATATTTTGTCGAAGATCTTGCCAAAACAGGCTTTCAGTATTGAGATAAAAAATATGCCCGGACAAAAATACGAGTATCAAAGTGTGTCTGCACAGCTTTTAGGAATGGCTTTAACAAAAATAACGGGAAACATTTATCAGATTACATTTCAGAAAAGATATGGATACCATTAGGAATGGAATTTCCTGCTAAATGGAGCACAGACGAGAAAGGAATGGAAAAGGCATTCTGCTGTGTACATGCTACAGCAAGAGATTTTGCAAAATAGGACAATTGATTATGCAAAACGGAATGTGGGAAGGAAAGCAATTGATTAATGCTGAATATTGCAAAAGAATGCTCAACCTACTGAACAAATGACGCTTTCTGCTACACATTTGGGCAGGAGAAGGTATTAATAAAGAAAAACAATGTTGGTTTTTTATGGTTTTTTAGGTCAATTCATTATTATGATTCCTGAAAAAAGATGGTAATCGTTAAACAGGATTATATAACAAACTGGAAGTTGATCAAAAGAAAAGACCTTTACAGGTGCAAATTTTAATAGATGAATTAACATCAATGTGTTAAAGTTTTAGTAAAATAAATGATAACAATTTTCACCTTTCCATCTGATCAATGCTTTTAGATCATTAAAAATAAGTAAAATTATTTTGTCAGCAACGAGTTGATTATTAAAAAGGATCCAACAGCTATAAGTCCCCAATAAACATATTTAAAAAAAGATTTATCCTTGATCTTATGGTTCAGGTATCTTCCTAAAAATATTGCCGGAAAAACAGCTGGTAATGAGACTAAAAATATTTTAATACTCCAACGTAATTAGACCTTTTGTAAAATATCCTATCGCTGCTATAAAGCTTGCCGGTAAAAAATAAGCCTGAAGCGTTGCCCTAAATGTTTAGCACTCCAGTTCCTCAAGTTACCATAGACCACAAGAGGCGGACCGTTTACTCCATAAGCACCACAAGAATTCCGGATGTAAATCCGCAAATAAATAGCCATAACATACTATCTGTTTTCAGTGAAAGCTGTTTTTTTGCAAAAATAGCATACAATGAGTTCAATATAATAAGTAAGCCTAAACCTATTTTTACCCAAAACTCGTTACCGTATAGTAAGATCAACAAACCTATCGGAATCCCTAAAGCCAATAAAATAAGCCATTTTGCGCTGTTAAAGTGAATTTGCTGATGATCTTGTACAACAACAACCAACGCAACTAAAATTGAAATTAAAACAGAAAGAGGTACAGCAATTTCTAGAGGAATAAAAAGTATAAATAAAGGGACTGCAACTAAAGATTCTCCAAAACGAACGTTGAACGACTATGTAGCAACCAAACTAACAACGAAAAATGTATATATAAATAAATTCCATATTTATGTTAAATATACGTTTTTCTACTGAGATAAAAAACCATTTAAGACCGAATCAGAGGTAAAATAAGAGCAAAAAAAAAGAGAGTCTTAAAGCTCTCTTTTTATGTATAATTTATAACAGCATTTTTTTATTTCAGTTACTGTATGCTGCTCTGTTTTGATAAATATTTAATCCCTCAACTTTGTTTTTAGCAATGTGATAAATCAGTTCCACAGAAAAAGATGATATTTCATAAAGAGCATACCTGAATGAACTCATAATTTGTTCATTCATTAACCGTCCTTCTGATAAGACAATTTCCGGATTGGTTTTGTAAAGGTAAGTTTTTAAAGTCGTAAAGAGAAATTTCCATAGCTGTTAATTTTATTAGTATGTAAACTGTTTATACCAATTTCTTTACCAATTATATTATTAAATTTAACTAAAGCGAAATAATTTAAAATTAAAAAGTAAAACTCATTGTTCATGGCAATTAGCTGATTTAATTCTATAGTATGTAAATTCTCTTAATGAAAATTTCTAAGATTACAACTCTTAAAATTTATCCAAATTTAAATAAAAATCAGACCCGGTACGGAATTCAATTTGGGACGTAAATATTATTTTATCATTGAGATTCGATAAAATCAAAATTTATTTTTTACTAAGAACACCCTTAAAACCTTTAAAATTGCTTTAATTGGCGTAAATTTGCAAAGTACTTTTCACCAATCAAAATAACAAAGCATGGATATCACCAACGATTTTAAAGAAGAAATCTTAAACTCTCCTACATCAATTGAAAATATCGAGGTCGTTTATAAAAAAATAAATACAATGGAAAACTTGTAAAAGTAAATCAATCCCCATTTGAGATGACAATCTTTAAATGATGATCTCAAAGATGATCCAACCACGTCATTGATTTTACCACTTGCAGAAGAAATAACTATTAAATTTTTTGATGGCACAATAAAAACTGTAAATCGTCAGCAAAAAGTAGACACTATATAGTATATAAAGTTAAGGGAGTGTTTTCAAAAAAAGAATTACATTTAATTATGGAAACACCCTAAAAAGAAAAGTTCCGAAAAATTCATAAAAGACATCCGTAAAAATACAAGGAGGATCTTTACAGCCGAGCAGAAAATTTTAATCGTAATGGAAGGGCTTCGTGCAGAAACTTCTGTAGCGGAACTATGCCGACAGCATAATATTGCCCAATCTCAGTTTT